>CBFGYT010000126.1:0-4985 GCA_965653065.1 uncultured bacterium
CTGATATATCTTAGTATCGGCATATTAATGGCATTTTTGGAAGCTTCCGTTAGCATTACCGTTGTTCAGTAATATACGCCATGCGAACTAACTCGATCGATATGAGTCTACGTGACAATGCAAGACTAAATGATGGTATAGCTACCTCATTGCTTTAAAACAGTAGTTACAAACTCTAAAGCCGGCTTTAACCACGCGGTAAACCGTTCCGGATACGCTTGCAATTCATTCTGCAAATCACTTAAGCGTATCCATCGATAATCGCTTATTTCATCTGGATTTGGATTAATATCTGTGGGTTTACCATAACCCAACAACACATGATCAACTTCGTTTTCAATTAAACCTTCTGTGAGATGGGCAATATAGTGAAAAGTGCCGATATGCTCTAATGATAAAGTAAAACCGAATTCTTCTTGTAAACGTCGATTTCCTGCATCTAGAATATCTTCATTCGGATTAGGGTGGCTGCAGCAAGCGTTGGTCCATAAATTTTGAGAATGGTATTTAGATGCCGCACGTTGTTGCAATAACACTTCCCAGTCATTCTCTATTGCGTTGACTATGAAAATAGAAAAAGCGCGGTGGCATAATCCTTGCTGATGAGCCAGCATCTTTTCTGCCGTTCCGATTATAATATCATTTTGATCAACAAGAATCACTTGAGAAGTAGTCAAGATAAGTCACCACGGCGATTTAATAAAAGTTCTTGGTAAGTCAATGTGAGTAAAGAAATTTGTTCATAGACGATGTCAAATAAGCTATGAATAGTAGTCAAATCTCCCGATTCTTGCATGGCTGAATATAAATTGTTAACAGCATTCTGTAATCGAGGAACACCACTATAATCTAAACCGCCTCTAATTTTATGTAATACATCACGGATCCCTTCTGCGTCTTCTGCTAATTGTAAATCTTTTAGTTTTTGCATATCTTCTTTCAGCGAGTCCAGTAATAAACCAATTGCGATGACCGCTTTTTCATCTTTATGAGCACCCATCCGTTTCATGCCGAGCATCAAATCAATAATAGGGAGTTCTTTTGCAACAGATTTATTTTGGTTTTGCTTATGATACTGTTCTAAAGAGGAATAAGCGCGTTCTTGACTTAATGGTTTAATGATAACTTCGTGAAAGCCGGAAGCTAATATTTTTTGATGTTTTTGCCCATCTTGATGTGCAGTCAAAGCAATAAAGGGTGTTTTTTTATTTGCAGAGGTTGAATGAGTATGTGCATATTGAATAATATCTAAGCCCGTGCCATCCGGTAAATTAATGTCGCAAATAACGATATCATAAGGGGTTGTTGCCAAGTGTTCTTTGGCTTCTTCTACATCTCTAGCAATATCGACCATAGCCGTTAGGCGAGATAAAATTTCAGCCGCAGCGAATAATGAAACATTATCGTCTTCTATCAAGAGAATATGATGTTGAAAGGGTAATTCTGGAGAATTCATATTATGTTCTTCTTTGCAAATACTACCATTAAAGTATAGCCTATTTTGACTTCATCACAAAGAGGGCGCTAAAAGAGCTATTTTGCGCATAAAAAGCACACTATAGCATAATAGCCCCTGCAGAATAAGAAGTGTTATGTGCAATTAATGATCAGCATGGCTGGTCGATGCGCTAAAAAAATGATAAAATTGTGTTCCAAATTTTAATCAATATAGCCGCGGAGTCGATATGGAACAAACCATCGCAGCAGTTCCCATGCGTACTATAGGTCCAGTGAAACTAATTGGTCCTGTGGTCGATGATGAAATCATGGTGCCTTTAGCTACGTATGAATTGCCATTATGGCCATCGACGAATCGTGGCGCAAAATTATCGCGACAATGCGGTGGAATTTTGACGACCATTATCGATGAGCGCATGACACGTTCTATTTTATTAGAAGCGCCCAATGCGGCGCGTTGCTATGAAGTCAGTGTCGCCGTTAAAACTCGGCAAGCAGAATTGCAAGTTCAAGTGGCTAAAAGCAGTCGCTTTGCAAAATTAATTGATAGTCACGTACAGATTGTCGGAAACTTATTATTTTTACGCTTAGAGTTTTCCACAGGCGATGCCGCTGGACATAATATGGTGACGCAAGCCGCCGATGAAATCATGGCTTGGTTATTATCGCAATATTCTTTTTTACGCTATGTTTCTATTTCAGGAAATTACTGTACGGATAAAAAAGCAACTGCAGTGAATGGTATTTTAGGCCGAGGCCGTAATGTTGTCGCCGAATTATTAGTGCCTAGAGACATTTGTCTTGCGACATTAAAAACAACACCAGAAAAAATTGCTGATTTAAATACGAAGAAAAATTTATTAGGCACAATGTTAGCCGGAGGAATGCGTTCGGCCAACGCACATTTTGCCAATTTATTGTTTGCGTTTTATTTAGCATTAGGACAAGATTGTGCCAACATCGTGGAAGGATCACAAGGCATTGTCTTTGCTGAAGTACGCGAAGGAGATTTATATTTCTCGGTCACATTACCGAATATTATTGTCGGTACTATAGGGAATGGCAAAGATTATCCTTTTGTGCAAAAGAATTTAAGTTTATTAGGATGTGATCGCGAAAGAGCTGTCGGTGAAAATGCCAGACGATTGGCTGCTATTATTGCTGCTACCGTATTGTGCGGTGAAATTTCACTGTTGGCTGCACAAACCAATCCAGGAGAATTAATGCGTGCGCATCGTACATTTGAACGGCACGCACATTCTACGGTGAAAAGAATGGTTGCCCCCGAGCCTATGATGATCACGGCAAGTGCACCGGGGAAAATTATTTTATCGGGCGAACACGCTGTTGTTTGTGGCGAGCCTGCGCTTGCATTGGCGATAGATCGCTATGCCAGTGCACATGTGCTGCCGCAAGCAGAATCGCAAACCGTGACGTTTGATTTATTAAATTTGAAACATCATAAAAATATGACAGTCAAAGGGTTAAGAAAAATAAAAGAACGATTGTCACGTGATTACCATGCTTTTTCTCGTGGAGAATTAGGGATCAAAGATGTATTGAAGTTGCCTCATGAATTAACGCACTATGCACTCAGCAACTTTATGGAGCGATTTAATCGATTTTCTGAAAAAGAAGGGATTCAACTAAAAACAGAATCGACTATTCCTATGGGCTGTGGTATGGGATCTTCTGCCGCGATGATTCTCGCCATTAAATTTGCTTTAGCACATCACTTCAAAGAAGATATAGATAAAGAGCATTTATTTCAATTAGCATTAGAAACAGAGAACTTGCAACATGGCTATTCCAGTGGCTTAGATCTGCGAGTGTCCTTACAAGGGGGTGCTATTGAATACAAGCAAGGGCAATTCTCTACCGTGACTATGCCAGATTGGCCACTTTATATTGTGAATACGGGTAGTCCAGAGAGCTCTACGGGTGAATGTGTCATGCATACAAAACCATTATTAGAAAATGGTAATTTGGCAGCAGAAATGGGCTCTGTAACGCGTGCATTTAAAGATGCTATACAACAACAACAGTTTCAAGAACTGCAAGTGGCCATCCGTGCCAATCATCAATTATTAATTGCTTTGGGCGTTGTACCGCAATCAATACAAATGTTTATTCGTTACTTAGAAACGCAAGGTGCAGCGGCGAAAATATGTGGTGCTGGCAGTATTCGCGGTAACAAAGCAGGGATTGTATTGATTGTCAGTGAGCGAGATCCTACCTTATGGTGTCACCATTTTGGCTATCAAGCAGAAAAAGTGAGCGGAGACAGACATGGCTTACGACTCGATTAAAATTCGCGTGCCCGGTAGTGTGATGTTATTCGGTGAGCATGCGGTATTAGCAGGATACCCTGCTATAGTTACTGCCATTGAACAATATGTTACTATTCATGTCACGTTACGCGAAGATGATCGTATTGTCATTCATTCGGATAAGTTTTCTCATTATGAAACGAGAATCACCGATCTCTCTTTACAAGAACCACATCAATTTATTTTGGCGTGCTTATTACAGCAAAAAGAAAGGTTAAAGCAGGGTTTAACCATTACCATTCAATCAGCGATCGATCCCACATTAGGCTTAGGAAGCTCCGCTGCCGTGACCGTCGGAATGCTGTTGGCTTTGAAAGAACTGGGAATAATGCACAATGATATTTGGCAAAATGCGTGTGAAGTGATCCGTCGTGTGCAAAAGCGTGGTTCGGGAATGGATGCATTAGCAAGTTTATATGGGGGCGCGTTGTATTACGATCCGGCATTGTCCATTCCTAAGAGTTTAACTAAGCGCGATGATTTAAAACTAATCTATAGTGGCTATAAAACGCCAACCGCAGATGTTTTACAAAAAGTGGCAGACTATTTTGCAGACATGCCATTGTTGTTGGAAAGACTGTATTCTACAATGGGTGAAACCGTACGTATGGCGTATTTTGCTTGGATGCAAGAAGATAGATTTTTATTAGCAAAAGCGATGAATATTCATCAAGGGTTGCAACAAGCATTGCAAGTCAGTGATGCGCACTGTAATCAATTTTGTTTATGGTTAAAAGAACGAGTGAGAGTAGAGGGCGTTAAAATTTCAGGATCAGGGTTAGGGGATTGTTTATTAACATTAGGCGGCGATTGGCGGGAGATAACAGCAGAAGACGTCAAACGAATACACCCTAGGGCACAGTATTTTCCTATTCAGATCAGTGAACAAGGCGCGAGTATAGGCGGTGTGATGTCGAGTGAAGAGGCAGAATTAGTTTAGCATCTACTTACTTTGTAGTGAACAAATGAAATATAAATAAACAAATAATAGTGTAATCTACCAAACTCCTTTGTTTAGTAGCAGATAATATTCTCAGAGACGATATGATAACTACAGGAAATGGCTCAAACAACCCAAACAACCAGACAACTCAAGGCTGTTGCCCTTTGAGCTGATGTTTGTGTACCCTTTGGTCTCCACTTTTCTAGTACACCCCTCCCTTTCCATAGTGGTACCAAGTCTGTTGGTATTCCGTC
>CBFGYT010000127.1:0-4978 GCA_965653065.1 uncultured bacterium
ATACCCGCCGCGACAGTAATAAATTGAAAGCACACCATCTCTGTAATCGTTTGGCAGCTTGTCGGCAAGTCCGATAATTTCTTGGCAATATTACCGGCGAAATGATTGGCAAAATATTCATGGGATTGCGTTTTCACATGTTCAAACACTTGTTGTCGGATCTGTGCACGAAACTGCGGATAGGTATAGATTTGTAAAATGCCTTGGGCGCGCTGTAATAATTCCATAAATAACCAAAACGCGACGAGCAATATCAACGTGTTTTTAACTAATGAAAAGATATGATTCGGCACCCCATGATAGCCACTGATAGTATTCACTATGTCTTTCAAAAAATAGGGAAAAATAGAATCATTGATAGCCCAGGCAATCCCTGTTAACGCAAATAAAGCAAATTTCACCCGTTGTGCTTTCACAAAATGAAAAATAAAGCGAAATGGCGTGTTGGGAAATGCAGTTTTATTCATGATAGTTATCGATTAGTATACGGATATGGATTGTATCATAAATGGGCAGGAGAAGGCAAGGTTTGCTTTAAATGCTTATATTCTTGACAGTGCTCATGAAGCATCTCTTTTTTGTGGATATCGTTGATTTCGTTTAGTAGAAAATTTCTTTGACACTTTAGTAATTGATATGAATAAATCATCCCAATATTGTACTTTCCGAATGTTAACGGCTTGTGTGCTAGGTCCATATTTAAAAATAGTCGTTGTTTTCATCTGGGTATCCTCCATATGTATAAACCATATATACTTAAGTCTAATTTGTCAAATCTTTATTAATAAAGCGTATTTAACTTGAAAGACTTTTATTAACAAGGGTTTTTAAGTAAGATCTCAGTTAATATCAATTGTATAGGAAACCATAATGGATACATACCTATTAGATGAATTAAAGAAAACCCTAGTCAATAAAGTTTATACCAATAGCGCCCATATCGAAGATCATAGAGCCACTCTTTTTTATGCGGCACAAGGAACACCGGATGCGATATGTTATCCTGAAAATGACGCCGATGTGATATGCGTTGTAGATTTTTGTTTACAAAATAATATTGCTTTGATCCCTTATGGTAGTGGCACCAGTGTCGAAGGACATACCGCGGCTGTAAATGGCGGCATTTGCCTTGATATGCGCAAAATGAAAAAAATTATTGAATTTAATCCGCAAGATGGTTATGTCGTTGTTGAACCCGGGCTTGCCTATAATGAATTAAATGACTTTCTAGATCCTCATGGCTTTTATTTTCCGGTTGAAGCGGGATGGGGCGCCAGTATAGGCGGTATGGCAGCGACTAATGCATCTGGCGCAGGTGCCGTAGATTCAGGCTCAATGAGCTATAATGTTAGCTTTGCTGAAGTCATTACCTATCACCAAAATAAAGCCGTTAAAATAAAAATTGGCACGCGCGCACCCAAATCTTCTGCAGGATATAATTTAAAAAGCATTTTTCTAGGATCGGAAGGAACACTCGGCATCTTTACTTCTTTAGGTCTTAAGATTAAGAAAAAACCACAATGCCAAAAAACGCTGGCTTGTCAATTTTCTGGTTTAAAAGAGGCTATCGATTTTGTAATAGAAGCCAAACAAACTATTCGCTTTAAGAAAATAGAATTATTAGATCCATGCTTAACGAATGCTTGTGTTGAATATTCTCATGCAGATTATTTACTGAAGTCAAAGTTTACCGTGTTATTAGAGTTGGCGGGATACTCTGCGCAAGTAGAAAGTGAAAAGGATGCTCTCATTCAATATTTAAGTGATAAAGGCATAACTGATTATTGTCTTTTTGAAACTGCTGAAGAAGCACATAATGTTTGGATGATGCGTAAATATGCTCGTCATGCCGTTCTATCCATGTATGGAAAAGATAAATCTGTTATTTCAACCGATGTCAGTGTGCCCATGTCAAAATTATTCTCTTGTATAGAATCTTGTTATCGCCACATGGAGAATATGAAAATTGTGGCTCCTTTAGTTGCGCATATTGGGGATGGTAATTTTCACTTTATTATTTTAGTAGATCCTAAAGACTCTGAAAACATCCGTTTAGCCAGAGAGTTTCACAGTGTCGTGACTTATGAAGGCTTAAATCATAATGGAACTTGCAGCGGTGAACATGGGATCGGCGTAGGAAAGAAAGAATATTTGCATGCTGAGAGTAGCGATAAATATTTTCTCTTGCAGAAAATTAAAACATTATTTGATCCCAATAATATTTTTAATCCGGGGAAGATATTGTTGACTTAACTTGTCATCCCGGCGCACGCCGGGATCCAGGAATACCCGACGATGTATGCCCTATTCACTGGATCCCCGCGTGCGCGGGGATGACAGTCCGTGAAGACGATAACCTAGCTTCGCATTCCGGAGTGAAATGAATATATTCAAAAAAGTAGCAAGAGTCTTATCTAATTAATTACCCAAATCGTTTTGTCAATGCTGCATCTAACCCATACACATGGTAAGGGCCTAAATTAGGATTATTAGCTACAGCACGGATACGTGTAGAATAGCCTCCGGATAAAACCAAGTACCAATCTTTGTAAATACCAAAATACGCTTTACCACCGTAATCATTAGCAGAAGTAAACCGCGTAAAGGTTTCATCTTTTTGTTGACCAATTCCAATATAAACGCTATAGCCCACATTATCACTTTGTTTGAGATACATATCGATAATACCCGCATAGTATTGATAATCTTTAGGATCGTAATATCCGTCATTTAATTGTTTATCAAAACCATCCCATTGCGCTGTAGCACCAAAATTTAAATTCAACCATTGCGTGGCCACAAAGGTTCGCATCAATGTACCACTGACAAATTCCATAGAGTTGTCGTCAGAGAAAGATGAATAAGAAGTATTGACGTTAAAATAACATTGCATACACGGTTGAATTAAAAACGTAGCTTGACTTAGATTTTGTTTCACGCCTAAAGACACAGCACGCGGCGACACATCATAATAACTTTCTTTAGACAACAAATTCATTTTGATGTAATCATTCAAGCGCGTATATACATTGGCTTGATAAATAAATGCATTTTGATCGTCGGATACATGCGCACCCCCGACCACACCGCTGACACCAATATTAGAATTCACTTGATGCGTTAACCCTACATCATAAGTGGATAAGTTTAAAGAATCGC
The DNA here is from genome assembly GCA_965653065.1 of uncultured bacterium. Lineage (GTDB taxonomy): Bacteria > Pseudomonadota > Gammaproteobacteria > UBA1113 > UBA1113 > VFKP01. The sequence goes on from CBFGYT010000127.1 coordinate 3,160, forward strand.
CGCCTTCTGCTGGATTTAAACCACTAGAACGGTCTGCACTGATTTCTTCCGTACTGCCATCGGCTAATAAAGACGTCTCTGGTGATAAAAAGTATTGTCCTGATAAAGTCGTCCTGGTGATATCGACTGTATCTGAGTCATGAGAATGAAATACATTGACTCCCGCATTAGAACGATACGGCGTACGAATAAAATCATTCAAGCCTTGTGTTTGCCCAGAAACATAACCGGGATTTCCTTGCACTTGTCCAGAAGCAGCATCTAATTGATTAACTATGGCTAAACTGTCAAACATAGGAAGCGGTTCGTTGAGATAATATAAATCCACCGTGTTTGCGTAATTTAAATCATAGTTGTCTTTATTCGTCGGCAATAGATTATCAACTATCGCTTTAGAAGAAGTCGGACGATTAGCACTGGCTAAAATGCGCGCGCGTTCAATTAAATATTCTTTAGATTCGCCAAAGTGTTCTTTGTAATGATCCAATAATTTAATGGCTTCGCGGAAGTTTCCTCTAAAATTCTGTACATACGCTTGCTCTAACCAAGGATGTGGATCGCTAGGGTAACGTCTAATATATAAATTATATAATTCTGCGGATCTATCCAATCTGTTCGTAGCAGAGGAAGCGCGCGCATAGCCTAATAAATATTTAGGATTATTGCTATCGTATGCATATAATTTTTGATATGCAACATACGCGGTGGGGTAATCGCCTGCTTGATACGCAATTTCTGCTTGTCTGGATAAATAATCGTAATTGTTTGGTTGTAATGCGACTGCTTTGTTGATCATCACCAAAGCGTTTTTAGTATCTTGCGCTGCCATATACGCTTGCGATGCTTTAGCATAATCGTCTGCACTATTTGTTTTGGCCGCTGTTGCAGCCGCTTCGTCTGCTATTTGCATCGGAGTTTTTTGCACAACCACTACAGCAGATTTGGCCGGATGTGACAATGCATATTGTTTGATTTGTAAAAGATCTTTATTGTTTGGATCTTTTTTTAATAAGGGTTCTACAATTTGTAACGCTGCTTGTGGCTGATTAGTCAAAGCATAATAACGTGCTTTTTCCGTTAAGAATGCCGGTGTGGTGCCATACTTAGCTTCGTTTTGTTTAATGGTTTGTGCTGCTAATGCATAATTACCTTTCACAGACGCAGTATTGATTTTTTTAATCACCGCTGCTTCTTCTGAATTCACATGAGAAACAGTGGCTGTCGCAGGCACAGCTACTTTTACGGCGGGATGCGAAAGTGCATAACTCTTAATATCTAATAAGGTTTGATTATTAGGATTGTTAGGTAATAATGCATTCACCGTTTCTAACGCTTTATCGGGTTGATTGGTGAATGCCCATAACCGCGCTTGTTCGATTAAATACGCATCATCTTCCCCGTATTTACCTTTGTATTCTACTAATAACTTATTGGCCGTCGTGTAATTACCGGATTGCGAAGCGGTACGAATTTGACTAATCCAGATTGTTTTCTCTTGATCCGCTGCACTGGATGTAACTGCGGTGCCTTGTTTAGGAGCAGTACCACTAGCATTAGATGCGGGTGCTGTGGTCGTAGTCATTGTACTGGCATTAGATGATGGCTCTGTAGCCGTCGCTGCTGGATTAGCATTCGGTGATGCTGCTGTAGAATTGCTATTGACAGGAACAGCCGGATTAGCTGCTGTATTGTCGCTGGTGGCTGCGGCTGTTTGTCCCCACATGGTAGAGACCATCAATAAATTGGTGCAACAAAATAGAATCCTTGTTTTATTGTTCATTCCGAGGGACTCCTCGCCTATCATATTCCCTCGGTTTTA
>CBFGYT010000128.1:0-4962 GCA_965653065.1 uncultured bacterium
TATGGACATAGAAGAAGGCGCAAGCCTTGATTGTGTGCATGTCAAAAATCAAAATAGTGTTCACTATCGTTTTAACTACACCACTTTATTTTTAGAAAAAGAAAGCCGAGCACAACATTTTAATTTGGATTTAGGCGCAAGACTATCGCGTAACGAAGTGACTGCTTTGTTGCAAGAAGAAAAGTCAGACTGTCAATTAAATGGTTTAGCGGTGGCATTAGGCCATGACCATATTGACAATCAAACTAAAATTAAACATTTGGCCGCCAACACGCATAGCGAAGAGCACTATCGTGGCATTGTCGATAATAAAGCGTGCCATGTGTTTCATGGACATGTATTCGTCGATGAACACGCGCCAGGAAGCATTGCCAATCAACAAAACAAAAATATTTTGTTGGCATCGACTGCTTCGGCTTATGCTGAGCCACAATTAGAAATTTACAATCAAAATGTACAATGCATTCATGGCGCCACCGTAGGCGACTTGGATACGGATGCTTTATTCTACTTACGCTCTCGTGGCTTAAGTGATAAAGCGGCAAGACAATTGTTGATCAGCGGATTTGCTCGCCATACGCTCGAAACAATTCAAGACATAACATTGCAAAAAGAGTTGACTCATTTACTTCGTCATCATTTGACATTAGAAATTGACACTTTAACGGAATTAGACAGTGAGATGCATCATGAACACCCATACACCCACAGCACCTAGATTAAGCGACAGTGATATCGCCAAACTGCGCGAAGATTTTCCCATCTTAAAGAGCACCGTCAAAGGACATCCTTTAGTTTATCTGGATAATGCTGCAACCAGTCAAAAGCCTTGGTGTGTTATCAATGCTTTGACAGATTACTACAGTCGCTATAATGCTAATGTGCATCGTGGTCTACATGAATTAAGTGAATTGGCCACTCTCGCTTATGAAGAATCACGGAGTCGCTGTGCGCAATTTCTCAATGCCAAAGAAACAGACGAAATTATCTTTGTGAAAGGCACAACCGAAGGCATTAATTTAATCGCGCAATGTTATGGACGACCTTTGTTAAAACCAGAAGATGAAATATTGATCAGTGCCTTGGAGCACCACTCGAATATTGTTCCCTGGCAATTGCTGTGCGAACAAACCGGTGCGACGCTACGCATCGCGCCGATTAATCTTAAGGGTGAAATTATTTTAGAAGAATATGAAAACTGTTTATCGGAAAAAACTAAAATTGTTTCGTTAGCACATATTTCAAATGCTTTAGGTACCATTAATCCTATTAGAGAGATGATAGCCAAAGCTCACGCTGTTGGTGCAATCACCGTCATCGATGGTGCTCAAGCAGCGCCACATACGCGCATCGATGTACAAGCTCTAAATTGTGATTTTTATTGTTTCTCCAGCCATAAAGTCTATGGACCTACCGGTATTGGTGTTTTATATGGTAAAAAAGCATTGTTAACTGCGATGCCTCCTTACCAAGGCGGCGGTGAAATGATCAAATGGGTTAGTTTTGAAAAAACGATTTATCAAGATTTGCCGTATAAGTTTGAAGCCGGCACACAGCATATTGAAGGCGCCATCGGTTTAAAAGTAGCATTGGATTATATCGATGCTATTGGCCTAGAAGCTATTGCTCATCATGAACATCAATTATTATTGTATGCCACACAATTGGCGAAAGAACATCACTTGCGACTCATTGGCGAAGCGGCCAACAAAGCCAGTATTCTTTCTTTTATGGTCGACAATATTCATGCACACGATGTAGGAACTATTTTAAATCACTATGGCGTCGCCGTACGTGCTGGCCACCATTGTGCTATGCCTGTGATGCAATTTTTTCACGTGCCAGCGACTGCGCGTGCTTCTTTTGCTTTTTATAATACCATGGAAGAAATTGATATTTTATTTAATGCACTGCGTAAAGTCAGGGAGATGTTTAAATGAGCAATGAGTTAGATGAATTAATGGAACTCTATCAAGAAGTCATTATGGAGCACAATAATAGACCGCGTAATTATGGTGTCCTGGCTGAAGCCAATCATCATGCCGCAGGATTTAATCCGTTATGTGGCGATAGAATTAATCTGCGCTTAAAAGTAAATGATAATGATAAAATCACGGATATTATGTTTGAAGGCAATGGCTGTGCTATTTCAATCGCCTCGGCATCCCTCTTAACGGAAGCCGTCAAAGGGAGAAATGTTGCCGAAGCGTATGCTCTCTTCGAACAGTTTCATGAAGCCTTGACTGGTCACGCGCATAAAACTTCTTTAGGTAAATTAGATGTATTAAGTGGCGTGCGCACATTTCCCGCGCGCGTTAAATGCGCAACGTTAGCGTGGCATACTTTAAAGGCCGCATTAAATGAAGATACAATACCTGTTTCTACGGAGGAAGGTCATGAGTAATCCCTTTGATAAAACAGAATTAGAATCGCGCATTGTTGCCGCGTTACGAGAAATTTATGATCCTGAAATTCCGGTTAATATTTATGATTTAGGATTGATTTATTCTATTGAAATTGACGATAACGCTTTAGTGCATTTGCGAATGACATTGACCGCACCGGGATGCCCAGTCGCACAGACCTTTCCTATTCAAGTTGCCGATGCTATACGTGCTGTGGATGGCGTCCATGATGTCGACCTAGAAATGGTCTGGGATCCGCCTTGGTCGGTAGAACGTATGAGTGAAGATGCAAAAGTAGCTTTGGGATTCTTTGATTGAGAGTCCTTATTCACCGCAGTAAGAAAACGCAGATTTGGATGCAGGTCGCGCGTAAATTTGAGGAGAAACAGTTATGTCACATTGGCTAACCGTCTGTCAAAAAGAAGATATTCCTGTAGGCGACTGGATCACGTTCGATACGGGCGAAGAAGAATTGCTAATTATTAATCTAGATGGAGACATCTACGCGATTCAAGATTTATGTACCCATGACGGTGGCAATTTAGCCGATGGTGAATTGGATGGCGATGAAGTAGTTTGCCCGCGACATGGTGCCCGCTTTTGCGTTAAAACCGGTGCGGTCACAACGCCACCCGCTTATGAAGACATCAAAGCGTATCCTACGCGCATTCGCGATGGGATTATTGAAGTAGATGTAGATTGAATGATATGACACGCGAAATTTAACACGGAGAATGAAAGCCGAAATTTTAGCTTGTTGTGTGCTGGACATCATTTAATCTTGGATTAAGCACAGATTTTTAATTTCACCTCGATCTACCCCCTCTCCCGCGCTAGGAGTTCTGCTATTATAATGATACCATCTCGCGGGAGAGGGGGTAGATCTCGCTTATTTCGCGTTTCGACTTTAGATTCACATATATAATATGTATCAATCTAGATAGCCATCCGGCTGCACCAATTCCAGAAAATACTTATACGGCATTTGAATCGCTTCATTGTATTGCCCTGCGTTAAATACAATAGCCCTATCCGCATGAAAAATCCGTGATAAATACACTGGCATTTTATATAGATGCCCGAAAGGTGGGATTGCTCCCCGTTCGCAATCAGCAAACTGTTGGCTAAACTCACTTTCTGGAACTAATTTCACTTCTTCTGTTGCAAATACTTTCCTTAAATAAGAAACGTCTATACGCTCACACGCTGGCATAACTAACATTCTCAATTCATTTTTTACTTTGACAATAACCACCTTAGCATATTGATATCCCGATACATGTGCTGCTTCAGCGGTTTCTTGCGCCGTATACATAGGCGAATGCGTAATACTGACATAATGCGCGCGCGAATTATCTAAATACTGCTGTACACTACCCGATGCCATAACTTACCTCTCATTTCTCTACCCAACATAACCCCTGCTCACTTCTATCCATTATATTAGAGTATAGCTTAATTTTGGGCATTTTTTGCCCATCCATAGGTATGCTTGATTGAGTTAAGCGTCATTTCATCATTTTCTGCAGTATAATGTCTTATCTTGTTTGCCATCATTATAATGAATGCTCGTTGTAAGCGCTTGTTGCGGATTGTATTTCTCTTCAAGGCTCTTTACTTGAATATCTCCTAATAAATGATGTTTGCTTTCATGTTGTAAGCTAAATACTTCATTGTTTTTGACTAAAATACCATACCCTGCTACACCCCCCTTTTTAGTTTCGCGAAGTGCTTTAAATTTATCTATTGTATAGAATTGGTTAGCCCATCCATCTAATAGTATTGCGTGTTTAGGCCATTGTTGTGGGTCAGTAGATACCGTATCCGTACCTACTAATATGAGGGTATGAATATTTTTGGTTTCCCCTAATTCAACAAATCGAAGTGGTAACTGTGGGTTTTGATTGCGTAAATAACAATAGGTAAACAAAGCAAATTGCCCACACATGATATATTTTAATGCTTGGCATCCTTGTCTATATTGCGCATAGGCTTTAGAGAATATGTCTTTAAGACTATCATTGCACTGTAGCGTGTTCTCTACTTGTTCATTCAGAGCGACAGGATCCACATTCAAATCATGTTGTAAAAACTGCGCCATTTGCATTTCATTCAAACGATAAATTGGATTATGAATAAATTCACAAAAGCGGCTCCAATTCGCTCTAAATTTCCAAAATATAGCCGCTTGTTGCTGCAAACATGCTCCTTCAGGCGCTTCATCTACACGATTCAATGCTCGTAAAGCAAGTGTTTCTCTGAAATAGGTTAAACACTGTTGTGCAATCAAGGTGTTTTTCTCTAATTTATTTTCGGAGGATGCTTCAGTAAAAAATGCTGGGTTTGCAGACATAAAATCTCCTTCGCTTCTTAATTTAATTTTTATTTACCAAACGCATGTCAAAATGCGAAGTTAGGTTGGCCTTGTTGTACATTGTCATCCCCGCGCACGCGGGGATCCAGAGAATAACCCACGAATTGTGCACCTTTCACTGGACCCCCGCGTGCGCGGGGATGATAGCACGAGGATACAATAGCCTTACTTCGCGTCTTCAAG
>CBFGYT010000129.1:0-4928 GCA_965653065.1 uncultured bacterium
AAGGTATTAAATTGATAGGCTTCTTGGGTAAACGCCTGGCTGCTTAATCGTATCCATAGGGGGGTGTTTATTTTTTTATCAGACAAGCCCTCTAAGGCTAATGCCGCAGAAGTGTATTTTTTTTGTAATACCGCTCTAGCCATACTACGCATTGCTTTTTGAGCCGTTTCGGCAGAAAAATCACTTACTTTGCCTAGCCCCACAATTAAGACGCGTGAAGCTGTACAATCTTTGACATCAAATAACCAATTAATTTGCCCACACTCACAATTGATATTGCCTAATTGCACGTGATCGGTTAAAATTTTGGCCACTTTAACCGGTAATTTGACTTGAGGATCTTTGGACTTACCGTCTTGAAACATCGGAACAATTAAGCACTCGACATTGATTTGTTGAGGGGATTGGGTTGATACTGTAAAATTCATGGCGTTATCCTTAAGTCATCATTGTCTCGGTAGTATAACGAATTTGAGGTCATAATGCGAGTTTACAAAAGTGATCATTAAACGATATTTAGCTAAAGAAGTTTATACGCATCTCTGTGTGATCACAGGTATTTTGGTATTGATTTTTTTAAGTAATCAACTCGTGCGATTTTTAAGCCGTGCCGCCGCCGGTAAATTAACGGGTGGGATGTTGCTTAAGATTATGGCGTTAGAAATACCTATATTAGTCGGTTTTTTATTACCGGTGGGTACGTATGTCGCTATTCTATTAGCTTATGGCCGTTTGTATGTAGACAGTGAAATGACGGTATTAGAAGCATGCGGTGTCAGTCAGCGACAATTATTACGCTATACACAGTTTTTTGCACTAGCTGTATTTCTAGTCGTTCTGATAATGACTTTTTATATTACGCCGTGGGTGATGCGTGATAAAAATAAAATCTTAGCAACAAATCCCGCGTCATTAATTATCAGTACGTTGGTGCCGGGGCGTTTTCAAACGATTACCGATCAAAACGTAGTTTATGTAGAAGATATTGATCACAACAAAGCAGTCGCTGAAAATATATTTATCGCTAGATTGGAATCGATGACGGTCAATGAAAACAAAAATGGGCAATCCGTTAAAGTAAAAGTACCTATTTGGCGAATTTTGTCGGCAGATAAAGCGTATCAAATGGAAAGTAATGAATATCATGGCTCGTTTATTGTGGCTGAAAATGGCATGGAATATAGTGGCGTTCCTGGACAACGTAACTTTCGTGTTGTGCATTTTGAGAAATATGGTGCGCGCATCCCCAGTATGATGGATACGGTTAAAACCAAATTAAAATATGATACCTTAAGTACGTCACAATTATTGAAAGAAGCATTTGAAAATAAGAAAGCCATGGCAGAATTACAATGGCGTATTTCAATTCCTCTTTCTATCCCTATCTTAGTGTTACTTGCTGTGCCCTTGAGTCGGGTGAATCCTAGGCAAGGGCGATATCGTAAACTCATTCCTGCTATTTTACTTTATACCATTTATGCCAATATGCAATTTGTAATGCGAGATTGGATTGAAGATGGCGTTATCTCTACCTATATTGGTATGTGGCCGTTGCATTTATTATTGTTGTTAACAGCCTGTGTATTCTATATAGATAAACACCAATGGCAACGCTATCTACAGGTCTTTCGCTTTCGGAATAAAACATCATGAAAATTTTATCACGCTATTTATTTAAAGTGATTGCCAGTAGTACTTTAATCGTGTTATTGATATTTTTAGGGCTAGACTTTTTTATTCGTTTAATGGGCGAATTTAGTGATGTAGGAGATGGGAATTATACACTGTGGACTGCGATGGGCTATGTGTTGATGACGATGCCCAATGATCTCTACACTATGTTTCCTATGGCGGGGTTATTAGGCGCTTTGATGGGATTAGGGCATTTAGCCAGCAACAGTGAATTAGTGGTGATGCGTAGTTCCGGCATGACATTAATGCAAATTGTGCGTGTTATTTTGGGTTGTATCTTAATATTTGTTTTACTCGTTTCCCTATTTTATGAAACGATTGCACCGCAATTAACGCATCATGCTGAAGTGATGCGCGCCACTGCACGAGCGCGTGGACAAGCGGTGGCAACGCAATATGGCGTATGGGTACGAGAAGGCAATAGTTTTTTTCATTTTGATGCCGTGAAACACGATGGCACTATTGAAGGCTTAACGCGTTATCAATTTGATACGACACATCATTTGACAGAAGTGAGTTATGCGGCGAGTGGTACTCATAAAGGCAGTGGGTGGGAAGTACAATCCGTACAAACCACGCAGATAAGTGGAGATAAAACCACGGCGATTGCCGAGCAGCAAGCATGGTGGCCATTAAAATTAGATCCTATTATTGTGAGGATTGCAGCAATCGAACCCAATGAGATGTCTTTATGGCGGCTACGCCAAGTGATCCATTATCAACGTCAAAATGAATTACGCTCAACCGATTATGTTCTGAATTTTTGGCAAAGAGTATTAATGCCGTTAATGGCGTGTGTGATGATGTTTTTAGCCATTCCCTTTATTTTTGGCCCCTTGCGAAGCGCAACGATGGGATTACGGCTTGTTGCGGGTATCTCTTTGGGATTTTTATTCTATATTCTCAATCAATTTGCCGGAAAGTTTTTCTTGTTTTCGCAAATTCCACCCATATTTGCTGTGTTAGCACCTTTAGTATTATTTGCTGTTATAGGCTTGGTTCTTATGAAACGCGTGCGCTGATGCTCTTCGCATTTTGGCTATAGGCTTTGTTGGCTGCGTCCATCGAGTAGTAATCATACCAGAGTACGTCACTCCTGGTACTCGAGGGCTTGCCGCCTCGCCTAAAGCCAAATTGCTGTGAGCATGTTCTTGGCGGTAATTTAAGAAAGAAAGTTTCAGCGGCGCTTGCAACCTGGAAATGACTCATTCTTTTGAATCAAAATGTAACGAGTATATAAATTAGATGAATATCAAAAAAAGAAGTTAAACTATGATAGTGGGGGCGGGGTGGCACGATGATGGGGGTCCCCCATCGCGCGCAGCTTGCGAGCACGGTGGGGGTAATCATCGTGACAGGACCCCGCAAACTAGGAGAGAGCAATCTTCAATGAAGCTGAATCCCGCATCGTTAAGTAGAAAATGATTATCCCTGCAATAGCTTCTTCTCCGCCCGCGCTAATTGTTGCGGTGTGCCATACAAAATCAATACATCTTGTGAACGTAATTCTGTGTTAGGGGAAGGCTCATCCCCACGAATACCACCACGACGTACAGCGGTTAGCGCAACTTCTTCTAACTCTAATTCCTTAACTAATGAGCCTATTGCACGTGCATTTTCATCTAAAGTCACTACGGCTAACTGTTTCTTTTCAGGCGTAAATTCGCTGCTGTCCTCTAATTCTTCGCCAGGAAAATATTCATGTAGTATTTGGTAGCGATTTTTACGTGCATGCATGAGATGGCGTAATGCTTTACGCGGGGGTACTTGCAATAATACCATGGTTTGAAATGAGAGCATTAAGCTGGCTTCTAATGTTTCAGGGACAACTTCAGTGGCGCCTGCTTTTTGATAGAGCGCTAATTGTGAGTCGTCTAAGGTACGCACTAATACGGGTAAGTGAGGTAATTCTTTGCGAATTTGTGGTAATACGTTAAATACCGTATGACTATCGATAAAACTGAAAACCAATGCACGTGCTTTTTCTAATCCCAAAGATTTTAATAACGCTAAATTACTAGAGTCTCCATAGACTACACGTTTCCCAGCTAATTCAGCATTAGTCACTCGTTTTGGATCCATATCGACGGCAATAATTTGAAAATTTTCGCGCTCTAAAAAACGAGCCATGTTTTGGCCTACACGGCCATAACCACAAATAATGATATGTCCTTGTAGTGTTTCCACGTGTTGGGCCGTATCTTGCTCTATCGTGGTAGGTGCTGCGGGGAGTACTTCTTTTTTCTTTTGCAGAATAAAGCGAGCAATCCCATTGTTGTAACGAATGAGGAAAGGAGACAATGCCATACTAAAAACTAAAGCAGCCAGCACGACTTGACTATGCGCTATGGGTAATACTTTATTGCTTAATGCTATGGATAATAATGCGAAGCCAAATTCACCCCCTTGCGCTAATACCAAAGCTGTTTTTAAGCTGGTGATATTATCGATACGTAATACTCGAGAACAGCCATAAATAATGATGGCTTTAACCAGAGTAATGAGAATAATTAAAAGTAATAGCGGTAATATCGCTTTAGGTAAAATATGAAGATTAAGCAACATACCCGTTGAGATAAAGAACAAGCCTAATAAAATATCACGAAAAGGTCTAATTTCGACTTCAATTTGATGACGGTACTCTGTTTCTCCTAACATCATTCCAGATAGAAAAGCACCTAATGCGAGTGATAATCCTGCAATTTCAGTTAACCAAGCCGCAGCTAAAGTGACTAATAAAACCGTGAGTGTAAATAATTCTAATGAACGTGCTTTAGCAATTTCATGGAATAAAGGACGTAGTACCCAGCGACCTAAAAATAACATCACGCCTAATACCAGGCCCCCTTTGATCAATGATTCAAACAAGGGGCGCCAAATGTCATGATCTCCCGCAGCTAAACTTGGGATTAAAATTAAGAAAGGAATCACCGCTAAATCTTGAAACAGCAGTACGCCAATGGCATTTTTACCATGAGGTTGATTAAGTTCTAATTGATCTTTTAATTGTTTACTGACAATGGCAGTAGACGACATGGCGATAGTGGCAGCTACTATCAAAGCCCCTGTGACACTAAAGCCATACCAAAAAGCCAATAGGCCGGCAATGAGGCTGGTTAAAATGACTTGTAGACTCCCTAAGCCTAATACGCTATGTCTTAAGGCAATGAGTTTAGGGAGAGAAAACTCTAAGCCAATAGTAAACATTAGAAAAACGACACCAAATTCAGCTAATT
>CBFGYT010000130.1:0-4917 GCA_965653065.1 uncultured bacterium
AACGGCAGCTGCTAAAGATTATTTCACAAAAGCGTTACGCATCAATCCGCAATTACCGAATTCCTTGTTACAAATGGCACAAATCAGCGTGACAGCAAAAGATTGGATAGCAGCACAAAATTATTTAACGTATTATACAACCATGGGAGCGAAATCGCCGGATGCGATATGGTTGCAAATTCAAGTTGCGAAGGGATTGGGAGATAAAGATAAGGAAATGAGTTTAGCGTTACAGTTGAAAAACTTATATCCTAAATCATCGCAATATCAACAGTATCTAGCAGCAACAAGAGGTACGGCATGACAGATAATTCACAAGGACAGGAAGAAAAAAATTCAGAATTAACACACGATAGTGCTGTGGTGATGAGCCCAGGCGCATTATTACGTGACAGACGTTTAGCCTTGCATTTAAACGAATGGGATATTGCACGCGAAATGCGCTTGCAGACGCAATACATTGTGGATTTAGAAAATGATAATTTTGATGCATTTTCATCATTGGCATTTGTGCGCGGATATTTACGGGGTTATGCCAAGATAGTAGGAATTGAAGAAGTAGAGATCATTCAATTATTTAATCAATTGTCAGTGCAAGAAAAGCCATCCGCACATGTTCCTAAATACATTGCACACAGTACTAGCCGCAGTGATCAATATTGGCGGTGGATGGGGGTGTTTGTTATTGCCTTTATTGCTATTTCTATCGTGTTGTGGTGGCAAAATCATGGAGAAAGCACAAATTCGTTGAGTAACTCTGTGACAGCAACCTTACAAAAAGTAAATGCGCTGGAAAAAAATATAACAGCAGAGCAAGAAGCTGAAAAAGAAAAAACCGAAGCTGCAGCGGCCGTAGAAGCTTCTAACCCCATACAACAATTAGGAACTAGCGGGGCATTGTTATCGAGTGCAACGACGCAGCCGATGAATGGAAATAATCAAAATAATATGCCAGTCACCACCGCAGAAAATAATAATCCCATGGCATCTTCATCTGATAATGGTGTTAACAATGCAATGTCAAATACTTCAATGAATAGTTCTGCAGCAAATAATACAACGACGAATATGCAAACGAATAATGCGACCAACAACAATGCGACAACGCCAGCGAGTACACCAGCACCATCGCATCATAAAAAATCGAGTCAAATGCATGAGCCGGTGATAGATGGGCAGGCACCGCGGTTTAGCGGCGGATAAGGATGTAGAGATTATAAAAGCAAATGGTTAGAAAACAATGACAGAAATGATTCAAGCTGTGCGTGGAATGAATGATGTATTGCCCAATGAAAGTGCATTGTGGCGCCATATTGAAACGATTATTCAACAAACCGTGTCTTCTTATGGGTATGATGAAATTCGCACGCCGATTTTAGAGAAAACAGAATTATTCAAACGCAATATTGGCGAAGCGACCGACATTGTTGAAAAAGAAATGTATGTCTTTAACGATAGAAATGGCGATAGTTTAGCGTTACGTCCCGAAGGAACCGCGAGTGCGGTGCGATTAGGATTAGAACATGGGTTATTAGCGCAAGGAGTGCAACGGTGGTGGTATTTAGGCCCTATGTATCGTCACGAACGTCCGCAAAAAGGGCGCTATCGTCAATTCTATCAATGTGGCGTCGAAGCATTTGGTGTGAGTACACCAGATATCGATTTAGAATTAATACAATTGTCGCAAAGTCTATGGCGTAATTTAGCGCTGCGTGCGCCATTGGTATTGCAGATCAATACCTTGGGAACGGCAGCTTCGCGCGTTAAACATAAGCAAGATTTAGTGGCTTATTTGCAACGCTACCACCAAGAATTAGATGCAGACAGTCAGCGGCGTTTGCAGTCTAATCCATTGCGTATTTTGGACAGTAAAGATGAGCATACTCAGAAAATTATCCAAGATGCGCCTAAATTAAAAGATTATTTGGATGATGTGGCTAAAGCGCATTTTGCTGCGGTTTGTACTGGGCTAGAAGAGTTAGGCATCGCGTATGAAATAAATCCTTCATTGGTGCGTGGGTTAGATTATTATACCCATACGGTCTTTGAATGGATCACCAACGAATTGGGGGCGCAAGGAACGGTGTGTGCCGGCGGGCGTTATGATGCTCTGGTAGAACAAATGGGCGGTCTTGCTACGCCGGCAATAGGATTTGCATTAGGGATAGAACGACTGTTATTGCTGTTGCAATTGCAGCAACGCGTAGTTGACTCCATGGCCGATATTTATGTGATCAGCAATGATGACAAGATCCGCATTTATGCATTAGAAGTAGCGGATAGCATTCGCCAACACTTTAAAGACTATCGAGTAGTGATGCATTGCGGTGAGAGTAGTTTTAAAAGTCAATTTAAAAAAGCAGATAAATCGGGCGCTAAATTGGCTATAGTCTTAGGCGAGAATGAATATGCCGATCGCAATGTCACTATTAAACATTTACGCAATGAATTAGCCAGTCAACAAACCGTACCGATGATAGAATTAATTTCCGTATTAGAAAAAATGAGGAGTTTTTAAAATGGAAGAGTATTACAATGCCGATGATCAAGCGCGAGCCGTTAAAGCTTGGCTTAAAAAATATGGCGTATCGATTGTATTAGGCTTAGCAATAGGGCTAGGATTATTTTATGGTATTCGTAATATCATGACAAAACAAGTCGTAGCCTCAGAGCAAGCAGCGAATGCCTATTTTAATTTATTAAATTCAACTGGCATGGGTAATTCTGAGCAAACGGCAACGATTGCGAATGCCATCGTAGCAAATTACGCTAAAACACCTTATGCCAGTATGGCACAATTTTTTCTGGCGCAAATTGCGGTGAACAGCAATGATTATGCTAAGGCAACAGTGGCATTGCAGTGGGTTATTGATCACAGCAAAACCAATTCATTTCGCCAAATTGCGCGCATTCGCTTGGCAAGAGTATTATTAGCACAACAAAAAATGACAGATGCTTTAGCGTTGTTACAACAAGTCGATGATAAGACGTATATGCCGCTCATAGAATCAACGCGCGGCGATATTTTCTTAGCGCAAAAGCAATATGCCGAGGCAAGACAAGCCTATCAATTGGCCTTGAAAAATGCCGATCAATTTACCGGTTTACAAAGCATGTTACAAATGAAAATGAGTGATCCAGAATTGGCCCATGCGGGGTGATGGAATAAAGAAGTGTATATATGTGAATCTAAAGTTGAAACGTGAGATAAGCGAGATCTACCCCCTCTCCCGCGCTAGGAGTTTTGCTATTATAATGAGAACATCTTGCGGGAGAGGGAGTAGATCGAGGTGAAATTAAGAATCTATGCTTAATCTAAGATTAAATGATATTCAGTTTGGAGATATGATAAAATTGTTTGGCATTTTGAATGGCGACATGAGTGCAAATAGAAATGAGTGAGGAAAAAATGAATTTTAAAAAAATTAAAATAGCAGCATGCGGTGCAATGATATTACTATCTATGGCGGCTTGCAGCAGTGATAAAGATAAAGTAGTCGCAACTCCGTTAGCGGCCGTGCAAAATCCTTCTTCTATAAAAATGGTTTGGCACAATCATACAGGCAATGGTACGAATAAAGCCATCATTAACTTTGCGCCAGCACTAGCCGATGGTACTTTATATACGGTAAGTCAAAATGGTACGGTAGAAGCGTATGATGCTGAAACGGGTCGGGTGTTGTGGAAGCAAACGTTGAAAGCTAAAATCTCTTCTGCGCCTACCGTCGGCGACGATAAAGTATTTGTCAATGATAGCAAAGCGGAGTTAGTGGCATTGAATGCTAGCACGGGCGCACAACTTTATACGATTGCGTTGCCAAATAAAAGTTTTGCTGCACCCGCTTATGATAATGGTACCGTTGTTGTTAAAACAGTAGATGAAACAGTGGCAGCATTCAACAGCGCTGATGGTAGCAAACTCTGGAGCTATGAAGGCAACTCTCCGAATATGATTTTACAAGGCGGTAGTTCTCCGGTTATCGATGATGGCATTGTTATTTTTGGTACTAACGATGAGCAAATGACCTTAGTGACGTTAGACAAAGGCCAGTTATTATGGCAGCGTCAAGTCGTTGAGCCCAACGGTATTTCAGACATTGCTCGCATGGTAGATATCGATGCCAATCCATTAATCAGTAACAATGTTATTTACGTCGGCAGTTATCAAGGTGATATTGTTGCTATTGATAAATTTAAAGCACAACCCATTTGGAAACATCGCTTATCCACTCGCAGTGGTTTAGTATTGTCGGGTAGCAGTTTATTTGTCACCGACAGTCACGGTCGAATATGGGCTTTTGATATTGCCAGCGGTAAAGTGATGTGGAAGCAAAATCAGTTACATGGTCGTAGTTTAACGGCTCCGGCCGTTGTTGGCGATGATATTGTGGTTGCCGATGATCAAGGCGATATTCATTGGTTAAGTCAAGCCGATGGACATTTTGTTGCACGTGTGCAATTGGATAAAAAAGGAATTGCGTCGGCACCCGTTGCTTATAATAATAAGGCTTATGTAATGTCGAATAGTGGCGATGTTGCGGCCTATCAACTGTAAGAGAGTAACATGTTACCCGTAATTGCCATTGTAGGGCGGCCTAATGTCGGTAAATCGACTTTATTTAATCGCTTAACAAAATCGCGTGATGCATTGATTGCCGATGAGCCAGGCGTGACGCGCGATCGTCAATACGGCGAAGGGCAGTTTAACGATAAACGCTTTATCGTTATTGATACGGGCGGTGTAGGCGAAGCCAGTCGTGATATTGATCATTTAACAGAAGCGCAAGCGCGTTTAGCGATGCGCGAAGCAGATATCATTTTATTTATGGTCGATGCTAAAGCGGGCATGACACATGCGGATCAAGCCATTGCCCAAGAATTACGACAATTAGAGAAAACAATCCATGTCGTCGTCAA
>CBFGYT010000131.1:0-4866 GCA_965653065.1 uncultured bacterium
CGGCGTGTTTGACACAACGGCAACGAGGACGCGAGACGGCTGGCGAAATTTTTGAAATAGCGTGAATGATGAGCGACATATACCACTTACTTTTAATGCTTCCCATCCCAATAATACCATCGCCCCTCTATCAAATGAAATTCACTGACTTCATGTAATGTTTGACGTCGTCCTTGATCGATATAGTAAGCAATAAATTCAACATAACCGCAATCCGCCTCTTCAGCAACAGGCTCTGCTTTTATAACCCGTAATCGTAACCATTTCACTCGTTCGGCCCATTCTTTAGCGGCGATGGCATCAAATCCTGCCGCTGCTGGGCCACGCATTGTTTGTAAAATATAATCGATATTCGCTTTAGCATATGCGCTATAGCGTGACCGCATTAAACTTTCTGGCGTACTAGGATAGTGTTGTCCTTGTAGATACGGTAAACAACATAAGGCTTCTATTTTTCCTGAGCCACAAAGACATACGTTTGACATTGTTACTTCAAGACACAAGATTAACTTGTTGCAAAATGGCGGATAACTCTTGCAAAGTTATTTCCATAATTTTGGCAATCGCTGTAGGCTCTAGTCCTGCTTGATACATTTTATGAATAGTCTCTATGCGATTTTGCTCTATGCCCTGCTCTATGCCTTGTTCTATTCCTTGAATTAGTCCTGTCTGAAACCCAGCTGTTTTGCCTTCATTGAATTTGAATTGCATTAAATTCATCGCTATCTCCTGATATTCTTTTGACAGTATTTCTTTGACTATTTGTTCATAATTGCATATTTCTGACTTATCTGCATCTAATGCAGATAAATTATATTCTAGCAAAACTCTGTCTAAATCGCCATAATTATCAATATTTTGTATATGCATTAGCCTATTTAATAAATCAAATTTTCTTTTTATGCTTATTGCTTTAGAACGATATAAACTTAACAACATCAAATCAGATAATTGCTGTTGTTGGAAATTTTGCTCTGAGAAAGTACTTATATCTAATAATAAAAAAGGCTGTAATAGACTATTTTTTGCCATATCTTCGTCTGCAAATAAACTAAAGAAATCTCGATTATATGGCCACGGTTTTTTTCCATTAAAAATAACCATAGAATATACACAAGGTAATGGTAAAGCCGTACCATTTTGTTCATGAATATAACGACTTAATATTTGCATACTGTAATAATGTAATCTAAATGGCATCAAAGGATCGGCTGTACTTTGATGATTAATTAGCAAATATAAAAAAGCGCTGTTTTTTTCAAGATGATTGACGCTAAATAATAAATCGCTTTCGTGCTTGCGTAATGTTTCATCGATAAAGCTGCTAGAATTTAGTTTTAATGAAGTCAGATCTATTTTTTGTAAAATAGGCTGCGGTAAATACCGATGAAAAAAGTCTTGTGCAATTGCAGGATAACTCATCATTTTTTTGATGAATTCATCATGACGAAAACGAAATAACGTCATCCAATCCCCCTTATCGTTTTAACGATTTTGATTAAAGGGGGAATAAACTTATACTACACAAAAACAGATAGAAAATCCATTCTATATTAACACATTTGAAACTGCCGCCACCCTAATGATATAGTTGCCCATATTCTTATAACATAGGACCCGGAATATGACTGGATTCGATAAACGCGTATCAACATATCAACAAGCTTTAGCCGGCGTTACCGACAATATGACCATTATGATAGGCGGCTTTGGCTTATGTGGCATTCCTGAAGGGCTCATTGCCGAAGTCCACAAAATGGAAATTAAAGGCTTAACCTGCATTTCTAACAATGCCGGTGTCGATGGCTTTGGTCTAGGCTTATGGCTAGAAAAACGGCAAATTAAAACGATGATCGCCTCTTACGTAGGCGAAAATGCTTTATTTGAGCAATTGTTATTATCTGGTGAAATGAAAGTGATTTTAACACCCCAAGGCACTTTAGCCGAAAAAATTCGTGCCGGTGGCGCGGGAATTCCTGCCTTTTATACGGCAACTGGC
The DNA here is from genome assembly GCA_965653065.1 of uncultured bacterium. Classification (GTDB taxonomy): domain Bacteria; phylum Pseudomonadota; class Gammaproteobacteria; order UBA1113; family UBA1113; genus VFKP01. Next base: position 2,000 of record CBFGYT010000131.1, read on the forward strand.
TTTGGCACACCGATTGCTGAAGGCAAAGAAACGCGTCAATTTGCTGGCCGTGATTATGTATTAGAAGAAGCACTCTATGCCGATGTGGCGTTAATTAAAGCGTGGAAAGCCGATACACTAGGCAATCTTATTTATAATAAAACAACGATGAATTTTAATCCTATGATGGCCACTGCCGCTAAACTCACCATTGCCGAAGTAGAAGAAATTGTCCCCGCCGGCACGTTTGATCCTAACCATATTCACACCCCCGGTATTTATGTGGATAGAATCATTCAAGGCCAATTTGAAAAACGCATCGAACGTCGCACTGTCAGAACTGCATAAAGGAGTCATCATGCCATTAACTCGCGAACAAATTGCTAAGCGCATCGCTCAAGAATTAAAAGATGGTGATTATGTCAATTTAGGCATAGGCATTCCCACTTTAGTCGCCAATTATATTCCCGATGGCGTTCATATCATGTTGCAATCAGAAAATGGTTTATTGGGATTAGGGCCTTATCCTAACGCAGAAGAAGTCGATGCGGATTTAATTAATGCCGGTAAAGAAACCGTCACCACTATTCAAGGCGCTGCTTTTTTTTCATCCGCCGATAGTTTTGCCATGATACGCGGTGGTCATATTGATCTAACCGTATTGGGCGCTTTTGAAGTCGATGTGCAAGGCAATATTGCCTCATGGATGATCCCGGGGAAATTGGTCAAAGGCATGGGTGGTGCTATGGATTTAGTCGCTGGCGCCAAGAATATCGTCGTTGCCATGATGCATACCAGCCCTAAAGGCGAATCGAAATTATTACCAGAATGTAGCTTGCCATTAACTGGCGTGCATTGTGTTCATAAAATTGTGACCGATTTAGGCGTATTAACTGTAGATAGAGAGCAAGGGTGTTTTCGTTTATTAGAGCGCGCTGCTGATGTCAGTGTTGAAGAGATTAAAGCCAAAACCGCCGCGCCTTTGCTGGTAGCAGAAGACGTGGCGGTTTTGGCTGTTTAAGCATGAGTAGCTAAGCAACTTCTAAGTACGACCCGGCGTGATTGTTCCCAATTGAGCTTGTTGTTCATCATCAGGATTCGCTGGAGGATTAAGCCCTTCTACTTCGGCTTTTTCTTGCAATGCCTTCCATCCTATTACTGATGTACCCGGATCTCCTTGTTTAGTCAGAACACGATATAGATCATGAGCATCTTGAATACCTTGCCCATTTGCTACTGTATCCCCCCCAAATAGAAACCCACCTGTTTTGGCAATAGCTTTTGTTAACGCCCCACCCTTTTGAAGCATTCTCAATTGCGTTTCCATACTTTTGTTTTCAGTACTAATTAGATTTTGCTCTCTTAGAAAACGTTCACTTGCGGTTTCTGCTGGCATTTTACACCTCTCTTTTCACTATATAGAACATATTATACACTATTTTACTCACTGAAGTCAATGGCTCTCTTTAAGAGCCACCTCCTTCGTCACTGGGTTTTTTCTTGCTTTTGAGCTTATCATAAGCAACTCCTGCTCCAGCAACAGCCCCTGATTTTCCTTCGTTAATCATACCACCAGCACCATGCATAGTATCAGCTTGAGCTTTACCTTGAGCTGTACCCGCCTTCTGGCCAGTTTCCGCACCTTGTGATACGCCTTTTTGTATGTCACCCAGCATTTGGTCGACGCCACTACGTTCTTCTGCGATACCGATCCAACGCATGATGTGATCGGGGATATGATAAATTAAGCTAAAGGCTTTATTTAACACCACCATTAAGGTATTCACATACATCATCCAAATGATCAGCGTACCAAACATACTGGCAGCACCACCGCCGGCTGAATCGGCCCCACCTAATAAAGAATTGGCGGCGAAGAAAAATCCACCATTGATGATCAACACCACCACATAGCTCATCACGGTTGCGGCAAAATAACCGATAATCATCAGCGATGGACGTAAGAAGACGCTGCTTAAAATCGCTATCCCCATACTACTGTGACCAAACACTTCATGTTGTCCTTCCGGATAAAGGATCCCTAAACACAGTAAGGGTGCTGCCGTCATCGCTTCAATGGTTAATATCAACCACTGGATAAAGGCAAAGGTAAAGATCAAATAGGGGATCAACGGGAAATAATACGCCATCATCGCGCCCATACCCATCATGATGCTGATAACCGCCGTATATGTTGCCGAACCCCAAGTCATGGCGCTGGCCATGGCATTGCCAATCCCGGTGATACCAGAGAAGGTATAAGACACTAATCCCGATACCCACATATACTTAAAGCCGATGTGATATAACTGCGAAGACGTATTTAATAAACGTATTCCGGCTTTGCGTAACGTTATGATTGGGTTCTCGACATCACCGCCGGTTCCCATACTCATGATAGGCTGTAACGTTTGCGCAAAGTTATACATGATCTTATCGTTAACATAACCATACCAAACCAATGGGTTGATATTCCAGGCAGGAAACTTCGGATTGACGAAATTACTGGTTTGAAATGCGGCATTATAGTTCACTGCACTATTATAAATACCGCATCTTTGTATTGGAGAGCCCGTACTATCACGTATAACACGCCCTTCACTATCGGTTAATGGTTGACAATTTTGGTTCTGATTTCCCGTGTTATAACTAGGGGTCGGTGGCGTATCACTGCACTGCGTCGTTTGTTTTCCTGTGCTATCGACAGTGGTTGTACACATGCCAGTACTATTATCCGAGTTATCATCACTACATCTTTGCACTGGAGCGCCCGTATTATCCTTTATAATATTCCCATGATTGTCGATTAATGGTCGACAATTTTGATCGCTACTACTATCAGTGAGCTCACTTATGCTACCTAATGCTTGCAAAGTGAGCGTTTCTTC
>CBFGYT010000132.1:0-4861 GCA_965653065.1 uncultured bacterium
ATTACTGCTTATTGTATTTTCCATGCTACGTAACTCAGTTTGTAGCTTATATAAAGTGTCAATATTGTCTTGAGTACATCTAATCGGTAATCGATGCGTCTGTTTACCTTTTCTAATTAAATCAACACTCCCATCCTGATGTATTCTGTAGACATTCTGGTTATCTTGCGTCACATAATGGTAATTGCTTCCATTTACGGCTCTTACCCAATAGAAATCTTTCTTATCATCTATCTGATAAACTCTTATAAGATTACATTTTATCCCCCATTTAATTTCGTCTAACTCTACTAATGCATCTTCAGAGAAGGCATTGCCTCTTACCACGCTAAAATTATTACTTGAATCAACCCGATAAATATAATTATCTTTTGCTGCCAGATAGTCATTCGTGTGCTCTAACTCAGAAGAATAGCGGCTAACAATAGCGGCTTCTCGCATCACCACTAATATTTCGCTCTGACTAACCGCAATCTCTTCATCCATAACCCTTAATTTTATCTTGCCGTGCAATGCGATGTTTAAATGAAAGTAATAGGCTTTAACGAAATGCCTTTTTTCTCTTAGCGCTTTTATCATCCTCATTTTCTTTTTATTTTGCGCTTCGACTATTTCTCTTTGTTGCCTTTCTGCATTCAAGTGTGCGTGACATTCTTTTAGTGGAGATGAAGACAATAAATTAGCCGCTTCTTCATAGTATTGTACTTGAGATCCCACCGGGATTTCTGCTGCCTGGTTAAAATCACTTTCTATTTGCTTCTTAATTTCTTTTAAGTTTCTTTTTAGGTCCTCATAAGGCTGAAGAGTTATTTTTCTGTGCTGCTTATGTGCTTTCATCTCTAAAAGATTATTCTTGACTACCTTTAGTTCATCATGAAGAATTTTTACTATATTTTCCACAGTCAAAACAACAATATCATTTTCTGTAGAAAACGGTCTCTCTTGTGAAGGCCCACTTTGAGAACTTCCCTCTACAACCTCTTCTGCAGGATTTGTCTGCATAGATTGCGCCTGATCCTCGCAAGCACCGATAAAGTTTTGTATTTGAAAGCGTCCGTCTGCATCAATAATTTCAAAACCCATGATTATTAATGACTGTCCTGAATTATCTCTATATCGTAATAAATCCTCGAGTACTTTATTACTGACAAAAACTTCTGAAATTTTATTTTTATCTTCTTTGTCAAAATAGAGAATCATTTTCCCTGGAATATGAAGTTTATAATTATCCCAATTTAACCCTAAATTGGTTATGGTTTCCGAAGAGTTCTTAGCATTTTTCTCACTTTTACCTGGCTCAAGATACCCTCTATTCTCAAACAATATTTGCGCCAATTCTGGTGAAAATGGCACATACGTTCTATCTATTCCATTTACATTCTCAATGTAAAATCCTTCTTGACCTTTCTCACTACTTTGTTGTTCTGTGCTACTTTGCATATTTTCTTCTTCAACGAGCTCCCAGGGTCGTTCTAAGAAAAGATTCGCTTTTCTATATCCATATTCGGTTTCTTCATATAACAGGCGGCTTCTGTTATGTTGAAGATAACGCAAATATATTTTTAACTGTAGTAATTGACTCTTCTTCTGCAATAGCGATTGTTGGATAGCTTGATAGTCTTCCTGAAGAGGTTGTTGTACAATGCGATTCGTAATTTTTATGATGTCTTCATCGATTTTCTTGATCAGACTTTCTATGTAGCGAGAATGGCCTTCCTCTTCGAGGCGGCTCTCTTCTATTCTAGAGGGCATATTGGTAGTTAAATTTTCTTCCTCATCTATAACAATATGTCGTTGTGACTTGCCCCCAGCATTAGAAGGTTTTAAAATACCATTGAGTGGTGCACTGCTCGTTGCCATCTACTTCGCCCTCATATAGTTATACACTGTGATTGTAAAAGCTTTACCTATTAGCCTTACGACCGATTATACCATTTTAGACTTAAGGTAGTATTAAAATTTTTCTTCTTGAAAGGCATTGAATTTATTAAGGTTTTTACTTTACCATTTCATTTGTTTAAACTTCTTGCCTATAAAACTTATCTTTTGCTACAATGTATCACCGTTTATATTATACTGAGGTGCTTATTATGTCACATGTATTTGATAGCGATGTATTACGCGGCAGAATAGACTTTATGAAACAGGTATTACAGAGCCCACGCATTGAAACTGATTATCATGTGAGGCTTATGAACATTCCCGGAGGAGCTGCCGGAAAAGTACACGATCTCTTAATGAAAGTCACCCTGAGTCCCAAGGAACAAAAACTATCAACGCTCACACAAGGATTAGAGGATCTTATTCACCAAGATCAAAATATGCTTGAAATTAAGAACGCAGAAGCAGTATATACTACACTTCATCAAGAAGCAGAAGCGCTCATTGCACAAGCCGATGCAGTGCAGAAAGGAAAAGCGCCACAACAGAAACAAGTAGCAACGAGTCATTATTCAGCAGTAGCTCTTTACGGTCCACGAAGGCAATCTACAATAGATCCATCGCTTACAGTGCTGCAAAATCGGTCTTGGTTAGTTAGCTCGCATTGATTTCTTTTAATATCGCCACAGGATCCGCTGCTCGCGTAATACTGCGACCCATGACTAAATAATCACTACCCGCAGAAAATGCTTGTGCTGGCGTCATCACGCGTTGTTGATCGTCTAATGCATCCGTTTCTAAACGGATCCCTGGCGTCACTAAACAAAAATTTTCTCCAAAGTGCTGTCGCAATATGGTTGCTTCTTGCGCGGAGCACACAACACCATCTAGCCCTGCTTGTTGTGCTAAATGAGCCAATTGTAACACGCTTTTTTCAATGGGCTCTTCAAATCCCAGCATAGACCAATCCGCATCACTATAACTCGTCAATGCCGTTACCGCAATTAACAAAGGGGCATTCGTGCCAAACCGTTGCAATGCAGTGCGCGCGGCTATCATCATAGTTAATCCCCCCAAAGCATGCACATTCAACATCCACACGCCCAACTCGGCTGCTGCTAAGCACGATTGTGCTACTGTATTAGGGATATCATAAAATTTTAAATCTAAAAAAACTTTAAAGTCTAGTGCAACTAATTGGCGTACAAGTTCTGGCCCGGCACGAGTGAATAATTCACTGCCTACTTTGACAGCACATTGCTCTGGGGAAAGCATATCAACAAACTTTAAAGCAATGGCTGCTTCTGCAAAATCAAGTGCAACAATTACTTTTACTTTTTCACTCATTCATTTCTCCTATCGTGCTACTGTCCACTCTTCACCGACTTGCAACACTCTAAATTGTTGTTGCGTTATCGCTTGCTTCTTTAATGCTGCTTCTAAAGCAATGACTGGATCATCCACACCTTCATTGGTTAATTGGAATGTGCCAAAATGAATCGCCATTGCATATTGAGGATGCACTATTTTGAAAATTTCTACTGCTTCTTCAGGATTGACATGACTATATTTCATAAACCATCGCGGCTCATAAGCGCCTATCGGTAATAATGCTAGGCGAAAAGGGCCATACTGTGCTATTTTTGAAAATAGTGTTCCTGAGCCAAACCCCGTGTCTCCAGCAAAATAAATGCTTCCTGCATGTGTTTGCAATACAAACCCACCCCATAATGTTTTATTAGTATCAAATAAACTGCGTTTAGACCAATGATTTGCTGGCACAAAAATAATATTCATATTATCACTGATATGCTGTGATTGCCACCAGTCCAGAGTAACAATATGCGCAGTATCGCCTAATTTTCGTTTCAAAATAAAGTCATTGCCTAATCCCGTGATAAATAAAGGATGAAATCGTTGTTGTAATTTCTGTAAAGTGGCAATATCCATTTGATCATAATGATTATGTGAAATTAACACGATATCAATAGGCGGCAAATCAGAAAAATTAATCCCTGGATCATGAATACGTTTAGGCCCCATGAACTGCACAGGACTAGCGCGTTGCGACCAAATCGGATCGGTTAGAATATTTAAATTTTCTGTTTGCAGTAATATAGTTGCATGTCCTACGAAAGTAACTTTCAACTCATCCCCTAAAATATGCGATGTTATCTTAGGAATGAACACATTCGCACGATGCGTTGGCCAAGGCGTGCGCTTAGTTTGAAATCGCCATTTAATAAAATTTTTCAATCCTCTTGGTGCGTAAGTTCCATCTAAATTAAAAAAGCGCGTGCCATCAAAATGATTACTGACAGGACCATCATATTCTGGCATATGATACTCCATAACTAAAAAAACAATCCCTACTATAATAATTAGCAGTGAAAACTTCTTTTTCATCTTTTTTCCCTTGTTTTGAGTGATCGGTAACCTGTTTTAGATCTTCTCTTCAGCTCGTGTTCAGGTTAATTCTGCTTATCATTCCCCCAAATTATTTGTTTCAGCTATACTATATGGAGATAATAAGGAGCGATGATGACTAAGTTGGATCGCTATACACTTCATGATACGCTTCATACTACCGGTCAATATTTAATACAAGCGGCCAGTCTTTCTGGTAGCCCAAATTCATTTCTGATAAAAACCTTAACACACTTAGAGAACAATAATGAATCTTTAGCGCAATTGCAACATGAATATTATTTATTAGAAAAATTAAATTCTGTTTCCACACAATTTCCTAAAATCAGTGAATTCATCGAACAAGGCGCTGCTCATGGTATCGTCTTAATCGATGAAGGCTACAAACCATTAGAAGTTATCTTACCACAAAAGCAAAGAAGCATAGAAAACTTTTTTTCTATTGCCATTGAGATCACCAAAGCTGTTGCCGCCATTCATAAAACCAATATCATTCATAAGCATTTAATTCCACAAAATATTTTTTATCATCCTACAAACCATACTGTCCAAA
>CBFGYT010000133.1:0-4850 GCA_965653065.1 uncultured bacterium
GCCGTCATTGAGCCCGAAAATTTAAATCCAGATTATATTATTCCGAGTGTGTTTGATTCACGCGTTGTGCCTGCAGTGGCAGAAGCGGTGAAAAAGGCTGCGATAGAGACAGGAGTGGCAGAAAAGCCAGTGTAAAGGGAGTGGATTCTAACGCATTGAAAACTAGGGTATATAAGTTATTTTTCTTATATAGATAATGAGTTAACCATACACGAATTTAAATTTTCGTGTGCAGATGTAGCGCTATCTGCACACGAATTTGATTTTTCGTGTGCAGATGTAGCGCTATCTGCACACGAGCATCGGCTTTTTTATAAATTTACAGTTAAATTGGTTATATTTTGAGCCTCTAATTTTAAAGGCTTCTATTTCCATTTAGATGTAGGATTAGGGATCTCTTTAGAAAGCAGCGCATACAAAGAGCGATTAACATAAAAATTTTCTGTTCCAATTTTATGCTTTTCAAGCAAGTTGATCTCAACTAAGCTATCTAAATATTTTCTTGCTGTATTTCTATGGATCTTTAAATCATCTTTGACAAATTCAATTTTAGTATATGGATGTTTAAATAAGTTATTTAATAAATCGTGTGTATAGAGCTTCGGTTTCTTTTCTTTAATCGTATGTTTGAAATGCATCATTAATCTATCAATAGCTTTAATGATAATGACTGTTTGGCGGGCAGTTTGTTCAAGAGCCGTTAGCATAAAGATAAGCCAATCTTGCCAATTATTGTTAACACGAACATCTTGTAGCAAACGATAATAATCAGACTTGTGCTGATTTATATAGCGCGATAAATATAAAATGGGGATTTCTAATAAATCTTGTTTAACTAAGTACAGAATATTAAGAATACGCCCCGTTCTACCATTGCCATCATAGAAAGGATGAATGCTTTCAAATTGATGATGAATTAATGCCATTTTAACTAAATCATCATAATTACAAGATTCATTTTCATTAATAAATTTTTCTAAATCAGTCATTAATCGAATAATCTCATTAGCATCTTGAGGTGGCGTATAGATTATTTCGCCGGTTTGTTCATTCTTAAGCGTAGTGCCTGCTTGTGTGCGAAAACCAGCGTCGTTTTCTTCGAGAGTTCTTTGAATAGTTTTGATAGTATTATTGGTAATTAATCTATCATTTTCTACTATCTTATAACCCGAATATAATGCTTGCGCATAATTATGTACTTCTTTAGCGGGAATAGATGCGAATTGTTGAGTATTATAGTGACTTTGATATAAATCATCTTCTGTGGTAATAATATTTTCAATAGCGGAGCTTTCTTTTGCTTCTTGCAATCCCAGTGTATGAATCAATATCATAGGATTAGGAATAGTTAATGTGACAACACCTTTAAGCTCATAATGTAGAACCTTAAGTATCCATAAATGAGTATATTTTATCATAGTGGTTTGATTTTTAATAGATATAGATAATATCAGCTCATTCTGATCTTAGTTTCTTAATGCCGCCTCTTCTCCGGGATCGTAAAATGCGGTGGAAAATTAAATTTCTTATCAATACGCCAGAACTGATACGTTTGCTGAATTTGAAAGCGACAGCGTTGATACAGTCGTAATGCTTTTTGGTTATTGGTGGCGACAATCAATTTAAAATTTAAACGTTTTTCTGCCAGCAAAGCATTAATCGCCAATTTAAACAGTTGCGTGCCAAAGCCCAATCCTTGTTTTTCAGGAAGAATGCCAATGTCATGTAAGCAAGTCGTATCATCACTGTCGAAACGTGCATGTAACGCGCCAATAGCTTTGTCCTTATGCATGACTAAAAAACAGCGACGATTTTTCATGTGTATGGTTTGCGAGAATCGGTCTACCATAGCGTTTAAATCAGAATTAAAACAGCGATGATGAATTTCTGCTAATAACACAGCATCCTCTTTTCTTTGCGCGTGGATTAATTCAATCGGCTCTAGTGCATAAATATCTTCTGGCTCATTATGATGACGCATCAAAGTATATTCTCTATGAACTGCTTTTGCGCCTAAACGATTAAATGCTTTAGGAAGATAAGGATCATTGATATCCGTAGATAATAATAAAGAATCGTGCTGCAAATTTTGTAAATGAGTGCGTGCGTAATCTAATAGATCTTCAAATAAACTTTGATTGCGATAATCTGGATGAATAGCAAAAGAAAGCTCAATGACATAATCTTCAAAATAAAAAGTGCTTAAATAACCGATTAATTTATTTTGTTCATATAAAAGGTAGTCTCCCGCGACTTCGCGCTTTAGTTTTAATACTTCCCAATAAATCATCGGTTCAAAACCATCTGCTGCACGACATTCAGCGACCAACGTTCTCAGATCATGCATGAGCTTTTCATTTAAGCCATTATATTCATGTAATGTAATCATCAAGTCATCCTAATGTAGTGAAGGATCAGAAGAATTATTAGAAGGATGAAAAATATGATAGACATCAATTTCATCAAACTCGTAATTTTGATTGCAAAATTCACAGGTTACCACTAAATGGGCTGCGGTGTTGAAAATATCCAACGCATCTTTTTCGCCAAAAGAGAAGACGGCATTTGCACTTTTTTCTTGTGAACAGGAACATTTGAATTCCACAGTCTCTTCAGCGAACCATTGTAAATCTTCGCCGTGAAATAAACGTTGCATTAAAGATAAAGGGGGTATAGTTAATAATTCTTGTTGTGTTACTGTATCCGCTAAGCAAGTTGTGTGTTGCCATAAATCCTCTGTGATGTCATCATCGGGCAACGCTTGTAGCATTAAGCCAACGATATGTTCATGAGAAGACGCAAAATAAAATTTAGTCGGCAATTGCTCGGATTGTTCAAAATAATTTTCTAAACACAAAGCCAAATTATCATGCTCTAAAGGCACAACACCACTGTAAGTTTCTTGAGAAGCTGATTGAGTAATGCTGATTAGGCATTGAGCATTAGAAAATAATTGTGTTACCGCTTCTAGATTAATGGTTTCATCCCATTTGGCTAGTCCACGTAGTTGCAATAAATGATTACACTGTGCCAGCAATAGTTGGATCGGGCCAGGGCCTTCGATCTGTAAAGTAATCCGGCCTTCGTATTTCAATGTACTAGAAATCAGGGCGCTGGCAGCTAATGCTTCACCAATTAGCATACGCACGGTCATAGGATAGGGATGGATTAATTGAATAGCGGTATAAGCTCTATCTAAATGGATCCATTGTCCACGCACATGAAGATTATTTAAAATAAATCGCTGTATAGAATCTTTAGGTAAAGAAATAGAAGTCATATTAATTACTCACATAGCCTTTAGTGACGGCGGGTCCTGCAAAGCGCCAAGAAAGCGTTTTAGCGTCTTTTGCGGTGGGGTTTAATATCATATAGTCGCCTAACAAAGTAAATTCATTCTTGTTCTTGGGGAAAAGATAAATCACTCCAGCATTGGTAATGAGCCATTCTATATCGTCATTACGACTACTGGTTAATACATTATTCGGAACACTGTTTTGTCCGCCATTGCATTGAGTTAAATCAGAAGTTGTTTGATAACATAATTCAACTCCGGCTTTATAAGGGCCAATGGCGTCGACAAATTCACTGTAGTCGTTTTTGTGAATGTGATGTAAATAACTGGGAATAGACAAACTCGCCACAGCAAGCACTATGGTAATAGCAACTAACCATTCTACGAATGTAAATCCGCGCTGAAGTAATACGTTATTTTGTGCCAAATAGTCGATCTCCTGCGTCCCCTAACCCTGGTAAAATATAACCATGTTCATTTAATTCTCTATCTAAAGCCGCAGTATAGATCTTAACATCAGGATGCGTGGCCGCTACGACTTGAACACCTTCTGGAGAAGCAACTAAGCAAACTAAGGTAATTCGATGGATCCCGCGTTCTTTTAATAAACTGATGGCTTTGCTGGTAGAGCCACCGGTGGCTAACATAGGATCACAAACAAAATAAGCACTATTTTCGCTATTTTGTGGGATTTTAAAATAATATTGCTTGGGTTGTAGCGTTTCTTCATCACGATACAAGCCTATATGGCCAACTCGAGCTTCTGGGATTAATTGTAAAAAACTCTCTGTCATCCCTAAGCCCGCGCGTAAAATGGGCACAATCACCGGATATTTGTCTTTTAATGTTGGTGCTGATAAAGCTTCTAGCGGCGTTTCAATGCCTACTTCTGTTAATGTAAGGTTTTGTGTGGCTTCATAGGCGATAAGTAGTGTGATTTCAGCCACTAATTCGCGAAAAGTTTTAGCGGGTGTTGTTTTATCGCGCAATAAGGATAATTTATGTGCAAGTAGTGGATGTTCGACACAATAAAAAGATGGAAATTGCGCTAAGGGGGTTGTAAGTGGCATAACGTTATTGTCCTATTTTTCTCATTATATTATAAAGATAGTATATCATATTCATTTTTTTCCGTAAAATAGATGAAATATCTTGACGTAGCCGCGATAGCTTGCTATAAATGGCGTCTCTTGTTTATTGACAACGATGGGTGCTTAGCTCAGTTGGTAGAGCATCGCCTTTACACGGCGAGGGTCGGGGGTTCGAGACCCTCAGCACCCACCAAATATATTCAGTCAATAACAAAGAGCAGAACCATATGATTAATAGTGATCATATATTTGCGGAGTGGTAGTTCAGTTGGTTAGAATACCGGCCTGTCACGCCGGGGGTCGCGGGTTCGAGCCCCGTCCACTCCGCCATTTTCGATATATATTGATGGTGACAATCAATAACCTGATGGCCTTAAGGCTGGCGTAGCTCAGCAGGTAGAGCAGCTGATTTGTAATCAGCCGGTCGTCCGTTCGATTCGGATCGCCAGCTCCATTTAAATAAG
>CBFGYT010000134.1:0-4844 GCA_965653065.1 uncultured bacterium
TCTTGTGCTTTTTATGACGTCGACTATCATCTTTTGCGTGCTAAAAAAGATGTTTTAGGATCGTTAGTCGCATTAGAAATGGGGAAATCCAAAGTAGAAGGCGATGGCGAAGTGCAAGAGATGATAGACATCGCTGAATTTGCCGTCGGACAATCGCGTATGCTGTATGGTAAAACCATGCATTCAGAGCGACCACAACATCGTATGTATGAGCAATGGCAGCCGCTAGGTGTAGTTGGCGTTATTTCTGCGTTTAATTTTCCAGTGGCGGTGTGGGCATGGAATGCATTTATTGCTGCTATTTGTGGTAATAGTGTTGTGTGGAAACCTTCCAGACAAACGCCGTTATGCGCGATTGCCGTACAACACATTTGCAATGAAGTATTAACAGCACATAAGTATCCTGCCATTTTTTCGATGTTTATTTCTGAGCGTGATATTGCCGAACATTTCTTGCATGATGAGCGCGTGGCATTGATTTCATTTACTGGATCAACACCTGCAGGACGTCATGTGGGCGAAGTCGTATCACAACGGTTTGGTAAAAGTTTATTAGAGTTAGGCGGCAATAATGCGATTATTGTCACTGAATCTGCTGATTTAAAATTAGCGGTGCCTGCGATTGTGTTTGGCGCAGTCGGAACTGCTGGACAGCGTTGCACCACCACGCGACGTTTGATTGTTCATAAATCTTTAGTGCCGACATTAATTCCACAATTAGTGAAAGCGTATCAACAATTAAAAGTAGGCGACCCATTAGATAAAAATAATCACGTAGGGCCTTTGATCAGCCGTCAAGCTGTTACCGATTATGAGAAAGCCATTGCTGAAGCACGCGAGTTGGGTGGTGAAGTGTTAGTCGGTGGTAATAAACTATCGGGTAAAGGCTATTTTGTTGAGCCTACCATGATTAAAGCAGAGAATGCTTGGTCTGTAGTACAACGCGAAACGTTTGCGCCTATTCTCTATATAATGGAATACGATACATTGGAAGAAGCGATTCGTTTACATAATGGTGTGAAACAAGGATTATCATCGGCGATTTTCACGCGTAATGTGCGTGAAGCGGAAACGTTTTTATCGGCAATCGGCAGTGATTGTGGTATTGCTAATGTCAATATTGGTACTTCCGGTGCTGAAATTGGTGGTGCGTTTGGCGGTGAAAAAGAAACCGGCGGCGGTCGCGAGTCTGGTTCTGATGCTTGGCAAGCCTACATGCGACGACAAACCAATACCATTAATTGGAGTTTGGAATTGCCGTTGGCGCAGGGGATTGAATTTCACGTATAGTTCATACCACTTAATAGGGGAAACGCATATTTAGCACATTCTTGAGAAAATAAGAATGCGTATTTATGCAAGAATATAAACTCTATTTAATTTGAATTGATCACCGATTTTTAATTTCACTTCGATCTGCCCCCTCTCCCGCGCTAGGAACTTTGCTAGTGTGATAATGCTTTTCGCGGGAGAGGGTTGGGGAGAGGGCGAGATAGAAAACTTAATTTTATTTATTGAGCACAGACTTTTAATTTTACCGCGATCTACCCCCTCTCCCGCGCTAGGAGCGTTGCTAGTATGATAATGCTTTTCGCGGGAGAGGGTTGGGGAGAGGGTATGGAAAAATCTGTGCTGCTGATTTTATCTGCTATTCAACGTATTGTAAAAATTACGCCTAATCGGTTCCAAGAGTCGCCTGTCATGGTTCAAACACGCCGTGAATACGTCCCTGTAGGCTCGAGCGCAGCATCCATGCTGCTTACGGTTTGAACCATTGCCAAGCGACTCTTGAAACCTGGAAGTTCTTTCTTCGTATTATAAAATAGTAGAAAACTTAATTTTATTTATTGAGCACAGACTTTTAATTTCCTCTCGATCCACCCCCTCTCCCGCGCTCAGAACTTTATTAGTATGATGATGCTTTTCGCGGGAGAGGGTTGGGGAGAGGGCATATTACAAAAGCTACGCCTAACCGGTTCCAAGAGTCGCCTGTCATGGTTCAAACACGCCGAATTAATGTCCAATAAATACACTGTTGCGCTTTTATAGTTCACTTGATATACTATCGCCACTATTAAAACGATAAATTTAAGGTAAAATAATGGCAACTGAAAAAAAAGCGAAGCCCGCCACAAAAAAACCGCTAACCCCCGCAGTGCTAAAAGGAGCAATAGAAGAAGAAGCCATTAAACAAAAATGTGGGGCTTTATTAAAAACATTAGAAGAATCAAGCCAATTAAGTAATGATGCTGAGAAAATAAAAACTAGAAAGAATGCTGACATAATAAAACTTATAGTAGAAAGAATAGCACGAGATGCGCGCGAGCCGATGTGTAACTTTTTATGCGAATTAAGTAAGATGGGGATAATTCTTGAAAATGTGACTAAACCTACCTTAAAAAGGTATGCTTTTAAATATAGTAAGCCAGTGCTATTAGACATCATTCAAGATACAGTGGCAGCGGTTAAACAGCGATTAGAACAAGATACTGGTGTGCTTACAGCAAAGATTTCACCACAGTCTTTTGAATTATGGGATAATAGCAATAATAACTGGATTGATCTTAAATATACAAAAAAGCCGGGAGATAATGATAGTATTCAACGGGCTGACTGCGAAAATCTGCTAAGATTCGTACAGCTGGTACCTAGGGTAGCTACAGAAAACGTTTCTGATTTTCTGCGGCGAGATTGTAGATATAAAATGATGATGGCACTCGATAAATTAAAGAAGGCAGGCGCTGAAGAATATAGCAATTTTTTAATTCGTCCTATTACATCTTTTGATACAATCACCGACTCTCTTATCGCTCTCAAGAATAAAAACATCTCCCTAAAGGTGATAAAATCGGTATTGACTATCGCAATAAGCAATACAATAAGAAATGACCGCGATTTCAATAACACTGCGATAGAAGTACTGGATCTTCTTAATACCGTCAAAAATGAAGAAGAAGTAAGACAGATCACAGCATTGTTCGAGACACATCATAGCCAACAGTCAGGGCTATACAGTAGATTAAACTGCTTAAGACTATATACGGGTTTAAAAAAGGGAAATCTATTAACTGCAGAAAATGTTTCCTCTATTACACCGACTTTAGCTAACACGCAACTTCCATCGCGAACTTTTCAAGGGCATCATTTGACAGTTACGAATAAATTTACTGAAAATGTATTTAATATTCTTAACTCGATGACGTCTGGGAAAAGCATAGAAAGGATGTGTTTCGCGATTGGTTATACAGAGGTTGAAGAATTAACGGTAGAGAAGCTAGCGATAATAAAATCTTTTATTATCGCACTAGAAACAAGAGAACAATTTATTAATGCTAATATAGACGCATCCTGGTTTCGGCTAGTAGAGTTGCTTTATGAAGGCAGGGTTACTGAAGATGAACTTTGTTCTTTTATAGAAAATGAGAGTAACCGCGTGATATTTCCACGCCATAGTTTCGACAAATTGACACCAGAATGCAAATCTATTCTATCTGAAATTGTCAAAAAAAGTACGCACGCAGCAGTTTTAGTAGAATTAACTAATCTGCCTGAACGCTACGATCCAATACACTACGATCTCAATTCACTGTGTAGACTGGGTAGCGTTTTAATTAAAGAAGAACCCAGTACCGCGATTAAGATTATTAATGAGATGAAGCTAGATCTGCACGGAGCAGCGCGTAAAAATTTTTTATCTGTTCTTTCACAAAGCTCTATAGAGTTTTTGACTAAAGACTTTAAGATAGGAACACATTTATTCGCTATTCGCGGACTAATAGCGCTATTAGCGACAAAGAGTCGCTTAGATGTATTTCCTTATTTCTACTCGATAATATTTAATGACGCAATGCCCGATAAAATAGACTCTAGAATTTCTTCTCTGCGTAAGATAATACAGGATAAAGACTTTCCTGATTTTCTTGGCGCAGATAAAAGGCACACTATGTTGGCCATATTAGATTCTGTTGACCCTGTTTTTATGCTGAAGCTTCCGAAAAGAATAGAGCAGGGTAACATAGATGCTGCGCATGTGGATTTTATAATGAAGCATCGTTCTCCTTTGGATATGTACGATGCAATAGAGACGTTAAAAAAAGACAACTTAGCAACTCCAGAAAATCTAACAGCGTTATCAACGCACCTAGGTAATATAAGAAATTTGGCACGCCTTATTGTATATAAATCTAGGAATCTAGCTTTATTTAGCGATGAGCGCATTACAGCGTATTGGGATCAGTCTTGCAATGAATTATATTTTCCTATCAAAATGATTATGCTTGTGAATTTAAAAAAAGCCAACATTTTGTCTATTGAAAATATAGCCGCAATAGCTGCACTACCAATCGATAAAAGTGGTTGCACTTATGCAGCGATTCGTGTGTTGTTTCTCTCGCAGTTTTTAACTCAAGACAACTTCAACAAATTACTTTCCCCTCGCAATGCTGTTTGGTTTCAAGATGACGATTTTGTTAAGATCTGGGAACAGCTACTGGACAGCCAAGTGCGAATTAATCAAGAATGGCTTAGTCATCTTTTGAGCTATTCTAAGGAAAAGTTAAATATACAAGAAAGGCAAGAGTGCATGCAGACACTTGTTGACCTGGCTATTAAGGTAGGAAGAGAGTTAAAGGCAAAACAACAGCGTCGCGCTGAGATATCGACACATACTGCCCGTGTTAACAGCGGGGCTTCTGCTTCAGCAGAAAGATTACAAAAAAAATATGTTCCGCAAAGGTGGTCCATAAAATCTATATCAGTACTTCCAGAGAATGCTGATCCCGAAGAACAAACAATCTATGTAGATGAAAATAAGCGCTGCTATGTTTTTTCATGTCCAAATGAGC
>CBFGYT010000135.1:0-4832 GCA_965653065.1 uncultured bacterium
TCTGTGGTGATGTCAAACTCAAATGGAGCGGCGGTCACGCTGGACATAATGGCCTACGCGATATTGCACAATCGTTAAAATCACAAAATTTTGCGCGCTTACGTTTAGGCATTGGCCATCCTGGCCATAAAGATAAAGTACTAAACTATGTATTAGGGCACGCCACCAGTAGCGAACGCACTAAAATAGATTTAGCCATTGATAACGCCATAGCCGTATTACCACACGTATTAAGCGGTGCTTTTGAAACGGCGATGCAATTATTACATACAACAAAAGAGAGTTAAATTATGGGATTTAAATGTGGTATTGTAGGATTACCCAATGTGGGCAAATCTACTTTATTTAACGCTTTAACACGCGCAGGCATTGAAGCCGCTAATTACCCCTTTTGTACCATAGAGCCTAACGTAGGCATTGTGCCGGTACCCGATGCACGTATGGATGCGATTGCACAAATTGTCAAACCACAAAATATCATTCCAACAACAATGGAATTTGTCGATATTGCTGGACTCGTCAAAGGGGCTGCCGAAGGCGAAGGCTTGGGCAATCAATTTTTATCGCATATCCGCGAAACCGATGCTATTGCGCATGTGGTGCGTTGTTTTGAAGATGACAATATTGTGCATGTGTCTGGGCGCGTCGATCCTTTACATGATATCGATATTATTCATACTGAATTAGCGCTCGCCGATTTAGATACCATTAATAAGATTATATTACGCGTGTCTAAAAATACGCGCAGTGGTAATGCGGAAGCGGTGGCCGAATTGGCTTTACTCGAGCGCATCAAAACACAATTAAATGAAGGTCGCAGTATTCGTTTATTAGAATTAAAAGAAGACGAGAAAAAAATTATTCAAGGCTATCAACTGTTGACCGCTAAGCCCGTATTGTATATTGCCAATGTGGCGGAAGATGGCTTTAATAATAATCCTTTATTGGCCAAAGTAGAAACTTATGCAAAAGCAGAAGGCGCCCTCGTTGTCCCAGTGTGCGCTGCCATCGAGGCAGAATTATTAGAATTGCCTGAAGAAGATAAAAAAGCTTTTTTAGACGACATGGGTTTAAGCGAAACGGGATTAGATCGTTTAATTGCCAGCGGTTACCGATTGTTAGGTCTACAAACATATTTTACCGCCGGCGTAAAAGAAGTACGCGCATGGACTATTCAAATAGGGGATAGCGCGCCTAAAGCCGCCGGGCGCATTCACAGCGATTTTGAGCGTGGTTTTATTCGTGCCGAAGTCATTGCCTATCAAGACTTTATTACTTACCAAGGCGAACAAGGTGCCAAGCAAGCCGGAAAACTACGCGTAGAAGGCAAAGAGTATATCGTACACGACGGCGATGTGATGCATTTTTTATTTAATGTTTCAAAGTAATCATTCTAATCTATACCAACTTTAAAGCGCCAGCGAGGCTTTCCTAGCAAAACAGTATAAATAGTTACCATTTTTCATGCTACACTTATACCATGTCTACTATAAAGTTCGCAAAGAAATGGATTTTCATGGTCATCTTAAGCTTACTCGTCAGTTTAACTGGCGTGGCGCTGTTGATCTTTTATCTTAAACATCCCTTCTATCACAAAGTCAATATTCCAGCGACTACGGATCAAGCCATTTTAACGAATGTCATTGCGGCTGAATTAGCCGAAGATCGTAATCACTCGACTGAAGCAGCACAACTTTATTTAAAAGCCGCTGAACTCTCCGGCAATAAAGAATTAGCCACCAATGCGATGGCGATCGCTTATCACCATCACAACAATGCATTATTATTACAAAGTACTCAATTGTATTATGAATTATGCAACCATTCTGCAGAAAGCAGTTATCTCTATGCGTATGCTTTATTGCTCAACCACCATTTAAAACAAGGAATATCTATTTATGCACCGTTATTGCAAACTAAAAATATTCATCTGGAAGATTACACGCCTCTCGTCCCTAGCGAAATATTAAAAGATCCTAAATTTAAATCAAAATTAGCTATCATGGTACAAGACTTTCATGATAATGCTGCCGCTTTGTTGGTACTGGCTATCATGTATTATGAAACAGGAGATACAAACACGGCTCTAAAAACGAATGCGTTAGCTTTAAAATTAGATAATGATAATTATGTCGCCATCCAAAATGAAGTGTTATTTTATACTGATCAAAATAAACCTGATCTGGCAATTTCTTTTTTAGAAAAAACCTTATCAGAATATCCCGGTGATGTTAATACAAAGCAATTACTGTCCGTTCTTTATTACGAACAAAATAAATTTGATTTGGCAAAACCTTTGTTACAACAATTATTGACTGATCCGCAATATGGCACACAGAGCGCTTTATATTTAGGAGAAATTGCCAAAATAGATAATAACATTACTTTAGCGAAACAATACTTTATGCAAGCTCGAAAAAATAGCGAGCTGCAACCTTTTGTTGATTTACTCTTAGGAGACATGGCTGTAGAAGACAAACAGTATGATGATGCAGTCACATGGTATAAAGGCGTCACCAAAGATCCTTATTACTTTCAAGCACAACTAGCAATTGCGAAGGTACTCTATCTTCAAGGCGATAGCGATGCCGCACATCAATATTTGCAAACCGTCGTCGTACAAACTGATGAACAATTAGCAACTTTAATTCGCTTTGAAACTGCACTTTATTTTATGAAAAAAGATTGGCATGGCGCACGCAATTATTTATATAAAGCCGTGCAAGCATTGCCAGACAATGCAGACATACTCTATGCTTTAGTGATTACAGATGAACAATTAGGACAATTCGATGAAGCGAAAGAAGTATTACAACAAGCACTCACCATCAATCCCAATCATATTAATTCATTAAATGCCATGGGCGAATTGTTAGCCATACAATATCAACAATACGATGAAGCAAAAACGTATTTAAAACATGCCTTATCGTTAAGTCCGAATAATAGCGTGACGCTGCATACTTTAGGATGGATATATTACGAGACTAATAATTACAATGATGCTGTCAATTTGTTACAACGCGCTTATAGCTTAGATCCAGATCCTGAAATTGCTGCCGATTTAGGAGAAGCACTGTGGGCTATAGGCGAAACTGGGCAAGCCACTGACATCTGGAATAAGGCATTAAAAACTGACCCTCAAAATACCTTCTTAAAAGCCACGATGAAGCGGCATTTGCCGTAGTGAGTTTTCAAAAATAAAAGCTTTTCAATTTCTATTTAGATCCGATATATTGGAGTATGTTAATATTTCAAATATTTGATATATACGTGAATCTAAAGTCGAAACGCGAGATAAGCGAGATCTACCCCCTCTCCCGCGCTAGGAGTTTTGCTATTATAATGATACCATCTCGCGGGAGAGGGTTGGGGAGAGGGTATGGAACATCACGCCAGCCCTCTCCCCGACCCTCTCCCGCAAAAAGCGTTGTTATACTAGCAAAGCTCCTAGCGCGGGAGAGCATCTATGTTGAAAGTCAATCGTTAACGATGAAAAAAAGTGATTTAATTTATTTTTGTTAAAAAATAACATAATTTATCACCAGAATCACAATAAACTAGATGACTCTCTTTACTAACATTGGGACATGTTTTACGATACTGCTTTTTTTAATTCCGCCACATCCGCAACCCAAGCTGTTCGCCGTTTCATCACGCTATTCACTATACACACTATTTTTCGAGTTACCGCTATTAATGCCTGTCTTACCGATTTCCCTCGGGCAATAAGCCGTTCATAAAAAGCCTTCATATCGTTTGAGTACCGTATACATGTCAATCCAGACATATAGAGCATCCGTCGTACCGAGTTTCTTCCTCCTTGAATAAATTGCCGCCCTTTGCTCGTTCCGCTTTCTCGATTGTATGGGGCTACTCCTATCAAAGACGCCATTTCTTTATTGCTCCCATTACCTGCTTCTGACCAGTTCGCAATAATCATTAATGCCACTACTTTTCCAATTCCCGGTATACTGGTAAGCAGCTCAAAATCTTCTCTTATATCCTCTTCTTTACTTTTACTCTTCAATTCCTTATCTATTTCTTTGATCTGTTCATTAAGAAAATCTATATGTAATTGGATTGACTTTAGCATTCCTTCATCACGATATTTATCCAAGCGCTTCTTTTCTGCTTGCTTTACTTGCAGTAACTGCTCTCGTCTTTTTAGTAAAAGGCCTATCTTTGTCCTATTTTCCGATAAACTTTCATCTGGGGATACAGTAAAACTTTCGGCATACTCGGCAATAATTTTGGCATCTATCGCATCTGTTTTTGCTCTGTAACCACCTGCTCGAGCAAACGCTTTAACTTTATTCGGATGGGCTATGTGGTAATGGACTCCTGCTTCATGCAATGCAACAATCAACGGTTGCTCATATCCACCTGTGGCTTCGCAGACAACCAAAAGAGGCTTATCTAAAGTGGAGCCTAAAATCGTCTTAATAAACTCTTGAATTTTCTCCGGATTCTGTTCGACTGACCAAGTCTTTTTCTGGTGATAAACATCAAATTTAGCTTTACTGATGTCCACTCCAACGTAACTATATTCCATCATCTTCTTTCTCCTGATATACTGACTAAGAGTTTATCTCTCCCTACTTGTACATATGAGACCTGATTCTCAAGCATCTATTCGGAGCAGATAAACTTAATATGAATGAAGGATGGACGACCCAGGCTCTCCCACGGTGCGTATCACCCAGGGGGTTTACGGTCCGTTCCATCCTTCCCCCTCATTATTGATCTATAACCAGGGGTTCCCTGTCAACATACAAGGGGGTAGATCGAAGTGAAATTAAGGATCTGTGCTTAATCCAAGATTAAATGAT
>CBFGYT010000136.1:0-4782 GCA_965653065.1 uncultured bacterium
TGTCACGCGCGAGAGATCTGTCATTGCCAGCTGAGCGGGGAAATAGAAAATATATTTTGCTCAAATTTATATTAAGCAAAATTGAGGCTCTATCCCCCTCGTTGATACTACTACTTCTGGTTGCTTTGCATGGATTTGGAGGACTCGCCTTGTCCTTTAGAATGACTTGCTCTATTGTCTCTACCACTTGCTGAGTGTTTATGAAATCGCGCCGAGCCGGCTCCATAATTAGAATGCTGCTTTGGTGTCTCTTCTTTCTCTTCTACCACTTTCCCTTTGCCTTTTTTGTCGCACTGGTTTTCTTCTTCTTTGCTGCATTCTCTTTGGGTTGCCGCAAAGCCTCCTCTCAGATCAGGCTCTGTAGTTAATAATGCCTCGCTAAATGGTCGCGCTAGTGTTGATTGCAAATCATTCGGTAATACCGACGCAGCGATTTTATAGCAAAATCCCTCTACATCACCGCTGTTTCCTGCAGTTACCACAGCTGATAATTCGCTCGCTACCGCATCTACCCACAGCACTTTTTCTCTTTCTGAATAAAGCTCTCTCAAGTGCTCGATAGAAATCACAAAATAAGGCGTAGCACCTATAAACCTCACCATCACTTTTGCTGGTGCATATCGTTTACTCAGAAAGAGAAAAGGAGAATAGTATTGTCTTAGAAATAGAGCATCTATTTTAGGCTCTTGGTTTTCCGGGGGTGCAGTTTTTTGTGAAGATGTATCATTATTTCCGTCATCGTTTCCTTTCGCTTTTCCTAATGCGTTTTTTACTTGATTTTCATGTTCAGCGTTTAACTGTTTTTTATTTGCCTCTAACCAGCTCTCTACTGCCTTTATATTATCTGCGGTTTTTTTAATCTTTTCATTTTTCAAAAACTTACATAGAACTTGTACATTGCCGGTGGTGGCGAGTATCGCATCTAAAAAAGTCTGACCTTTATTATCTTTTGTACTAAAGTCAAACTCATGTTTCAGCAGAAAATCAAACCATAAGGAAATTGTTTTTATTCTCGTCCACGATAAACCATCTGCTAACAGTCCTCGAACAATAGCGGAACTTTTTTCTTTTCCATTCGGCGCAACAGAAATATTAGTGAGGTATTGCCTCGAATCCGCCTCTATACTATTAAGAGAACTTTTTTTAATTAATTCCGCTATATTCTTTTTATCTTTTGGACTACCTTTAATCTGAATTAAAGTCCAAATCATTGCGTCAGAAAACACAGCCCCTGCTTCAACGAAAATTTTGAGGGCTTCTAAATCATACTGACCTGTCAAGCTATATTTTCCTTCCGCATCATAGCGCACTAAATCATAACAATTCACATCTGCGCCACCTGTAAGCAAGTGTTGTACAATGTCATACCTCCCTTGTTGTAAACACGCTGCAACTAACGGAGTCTGGCCATTACGACCTACTCGATTAATAAACTCTCGAATATCCGCTCCTTCGTTGTCTAGCTCTTGAATTAGCTCATGATAACGCTCGGTATCCCCTGCTGCGCATGCATCACAAAATGCATCTATCCGTTGAAGAGGAAAAGACCCTGCAGTAAGTAATGGAACAACAACTGCGGGCGATGATTGGCCAGATCCGGAGGCACCTTTATTGAGTTTTTTACGAGAACGCTTTCCCATAGTGATGATACTCCTATCGCTAAAATTTATAATTCAGATTTTTTTTAGGGCCTGTTGACATTTGATTTGTCAAAACGAAAAATGAGGGAAGCTAGGGAAAATGCGTCTAAATTCGAGGAGAATAGTCGGCGCTATTTAACGAGAATTTGGACGCATTTGCACAGCTTCTACTCATTTTGCAGTCGGCAAATGAAATGTCAACAGACCCTATAATAAGCATCCAAATATATCATAGGATTGTACTTAAATACACCTCCTTATTGTGGTCAGAAACAGCGCTTTTATGAATTAGCAACGTTACACCTAAAACGCGCCTCTATTTGCCAGACTCTCCATTTTTAGAGATAATACCCTCTTAACCAAGAGGATTATGTTATGACTATCTCCATTGAAAAAGTACAGCAAACCGCCTATTTGGCGCGTATTGCCATGAGTGATGCTGAATTAAAGCGCTGTCATCATGAATTTGAGCAAATTTTCACCTTGATCGACGAATTACAAGCTCAACAAACTGCCACGATTTTACCTTTGGCACATCCTCAAGCCACACATCAGCGTACCGTCGACGATACAGTCACAGAAACGGACCAGCATGAAAAATTTCAGCAATTGGCTCCTGCCCATCAATTAGATTATTACTTGGTACCACAAGTCATCGAATAACTGTTATTGGAAACCCATCATGCATTTTAAAACGTTAACTGAATTAAAAACAGCGCTGGCTAATAAAGAAATTTCCAGCGTGGAATTAGTCACGCATTATTTAAAGCGTATTGAACGCTTAGATACAAAATTAAATAGTTTTATCACCGTCACGGCGGAAAGTGCGTTGCAACAAGCGAAAGAGGCCGATAGCTTACGCGCTAAAGAAACGAACTTACCGCCTTTATTAGGCTTACCCATGGCACACAAAGATTTATTTTGCACCGACGGCGTTAAAACCAGCTGCGGCTCAAAGATGTTAGACAATTTTATCGCCCCTTATGATGCGACTTTAGTAAAGAAATGTAGGCAAGCAGGTCTTATTTCTTTAGGCAAAACCAATATGGATGAATTTGCCATGGGATCTTCTACCGAAAATAGTTTTTATGGCCCAAGCAAAAATCCATGGAATACAGAGTATGTTCCTGGTGGTTCTTCGGGCGGCTCCGCCGCTGCCGTCGCTGCAGGATTAGTTCCCTTCACTACAGGCACAGATACGGGTGGCTCTATTCGTCAACCCGCAGCCTTATGCGGTATTACTGGATTAAAACCTACTTATGGCCGTATCTCTCGCTATGGTATGGTAGCGTTTGCTTCGAGTTTAGATCAAGGCGGCCCGTTTGCGCGCAGCGCGGAAGACGTTGCACACTTATTAAATGTGATGACCGGTTTTGATGAACACGATTCTACTTCTTTAAATGTGCCACAAGAAGATTATACGTATACTTTAAATAATTCTTTAAAAGGCATGAAGATCGGTTTACCTAAAGAATACTTCAGTCATGCTTTGTCTGCCGATATGCAAAAAACCATGGACGATGCGTTAAAGACCTTAGAAAAATGTGGTGCACAATTAGTGGAGATTTCACTGCCCCACTCTCATTTGGCCATCCCGACTTATTATGTCATTGCGCCTGCAGAATGTTCTTCCAATTTATCCCGTTATGATGGCGTGCGTTTTGGTTATCGTTGTGAAGCGCCTAAAGATTTAACTGATTTATACATGCGATCTCGTGGCGAAGGCTTTGGTCATGAAGTCAAACGTCGTATTTTAATTGGAACTTATGTCTTATCTGCCGGTTATTACGATGCCTATTATTTGCAAGCACAAAAAGTACGACAATTGATTAAACAAGATTTCGATGCGGCATTTAAGCAAGTCGATGCCATTGCTACGCCCACCACCCCTACGCCTGCTTTTAAAGTCGGTGAGAAAATTTCTGATCCCGTCACCATGTATCAATGCGATATTTATACATTAGCGTTAAATCTAGCCGGATTACCGGGACTCTCTATGCCCGCAGGATTTATCAACGGCTTACCCGTAGGCATGCAATTGATGGGCCATTATTTACAAGAAGCCAAACTATTGAATATTGCGCACCAATATCAACAGCAAACCAATTGGCATTTACAACACCCAACTGATAGGGAGTAACTTATAATGACAACACATCCTAACGATTGGGAATCCGTTATCGGCTTAGAAGTACACGTACAATTAGCAACAAAAGCTAAAATATTTTCCGGTGCGGCTACGCAATACGGTGCTAAGCCCAATAGCCAAGCGTGCGCGATTGATTTGGGTTTTCCTGGCGTATTGCCGGTATTAAATCACGACGTAGTCACCATGGCGATCCGCTTTGGTTTAAGTGTTAATGCTAAAATTGCCAATCGCTCTGTATTTGCACGTAAAAATTATTTTTACCCTGATTTACCCAAAGGTTATCAAATTACGCAATATGAATTACCCATTGTTGAGCATGGTCAATTGCCGGTGATTACTGAAGATGGCCGCAATTTAACGATTGGTATTACCCGTGCGCATTTAGAAGAAGATGCCGGAAAATCGTTACACGATGCGTTTAATCACATGACGGGGATTGATTTAAATCGCGCCGGCGTGCCGTTATTGGAAATTGTTTCCGAACCAGAATTACGCAGCTCTAGCGAAGCAGTGTCTTATTTGAAAACCTTACATGCATTAGTGTGTTATTTAAAAATTTGCGATGGCAATTTACAAGAAGGCTCTTTTCGTTGCGATGCCAATGTGTCGGTGCGTAAAAAAGGCGATCCTAAGTTAGGCACACGCGCGGAAATTAAAAATGTCAATTCATTTCGTTTTGTAGAAAAAGCCATCGACTATGAAATTGCCCGACAAATTCAAGTGTTAGAACAAGGCGGCACCATTGTACAAGAAACTAGATTATATGATTCTGCAAAAAATGAAACGCGCTCCATGCGTAGCAAAGAAAATGCCAATGATTATCGCTATTTTCCCGATCCGGATCTATTGCCGTTAGAAGTTTCCAACGAATGGATTAAAGAAGTAGCAAAAACACTGCCTGAGTTGCCATGGCAAAAGCGTCAGCGTTTACAACAAGAGTATGCGTTAAGTGAATACGACGCCAATGTGTTAACCAGCAATAAAGCCTTAGGC
>CBFGYT010000137.1:0-4759 GCA_965653065.1 uncultured bacterium
GTATCATTATAATAGCAAAACTCCTTGCGCGGGAGAGGGGGTAGATCTCGCTTATCTCGCGGTTCGACTTTAGATTTACATATATCAATTTATAATCAGTTTTTTGATATTGTATCATGATTTGTTAATTCTGTCTTTGTGTATACCGCTCGCCATTTAAAATGCGAAGTTAACTCTCGTCATTGCGAGCGCAGCGTGGCAATCCAGTGGACTTACCACCATTCTGCGGATTATTCACTGGATTGTAACAAAGCTACGCTCCTCGCAATGATAGCATTCATGTTCCGTGATAAATTTCACCTGACAAAGAAAAATGAATATATCTCCAATTCATGCAAAGCAGCCACCCAATAAAGCTTGCTCATACACTAATATCCATTTATACTGCATTCATCATTAATTAACTTATCTCAACTATATGACAACCTTAAACAATAAAACCGCTTTGATTACAGGCTCCACCAGTGGCATTGGCTTAGCCATCGCACACGCATTAGCTAAAGCTGGTGCCAACATTGTGTTGAATGGCTTTGGCGAAGAAAGTGAAATAAATGCCTTAAAAGATACTTTGTCAAAAACCTACTCGGTAGCAGTAAATTATTCCGCTGCAGATGTAACAAACAAAGCAGCGATAGAACAAATGATGGCTGAAACCATTCAGTCATTTGGTAGTCTCGATATTTTAGTCAATAATGCGGGTATTCAATATGTCGCGCCAATAGTTGAATTTCCAGATGATAAATGGGACGCTATTTTAGCCATTAACCTCACGGCCGCTTTTAGATTATCTAAGCTAGCACTCCCCTATATGCTCAAAGCCAAGTGGGGCCGTATTGTCAATATCGCTTCTGCGCATGGCATCGTCGCTTCTCCTTTTAAATCTGCGTATGTTGCCGCAAAACATGGGTTAGTCGGTTTAACCAAAACGATCGCTTTAGAAACAGCTGAAAGCAATATTACGTGTAATGTCATTTGCCCGGGGTATGTAAAAACACCTTTAGTAGAAAAGCAAATCATCGAACAAGCGAAAGCACATCAGATCTCTCAGGATCAAGTTATCAAAGAAGTGTTACTAAAATCTCAGCCTAATAAGAAATTTGTTAAACCTGAAAATCTTGCTGCTCTAGTTGCTTTCTTATGTTCTTCTTTTGCCGATGATATGACAGGCGAAGTGATTGCCATGGATGGGGGCTGGACCGCGCAGTAACTTTTATGGTTAATCTATAAGCAATTATGTTGATTAAAATACATATAAATACTAATCTTTTTAATACTTCTAAGAAAAACACACCTAGTTAGACATGACTTTGTTGATTTTATTGTAATTTAATACTAATATTATTAATACCTATCAGCAATATTATCAACCATATGAGCTTCGAAACTTTTTTTAAAACACATCCGCTGTTTCATTATGAAGAATTGGTGGTTTATTTACAATCTTTGGGTAATTTTAATCAAAACACACTAAAAGCGGCTCTACAATATCATTTAGCTAAAAAGCATCTAGCCCGCATACGCCGTGGATATTATTTAGTAACAAACAGTTATTTACCAAATAGTCATATTGAAAATGATTATTTACTCATTGCTGGCCGTATGACTCATGATGCTGTTATTAGTTATCATACCGCTATGGAAATTCATGCTCTAGCTTATTCCGTCGGTTCAGTTATTTATTTTAATTCCAATGAAAGAATTGGCTATTTAAGCTGTGAATATGGGCAATACCAACAATTAGTTCATCCAGCACAGTTAAAGCCGCAAAAAGTATTTATAGAAACCAAGTTACATGATCATATGGGAATGGATATCCGCGTGACTACAATTGAAAGAACATTAGTTGATTGCCTTCATCGTCCGGAGTTTTCTGGTGGGTGGGAAGAGATCTGGCGCTCATTTGAATCTATAAATTTTCTAGATATTGAACGTGTAATAAAATATGTTTTGGAACTTAGCAATGCAACTACTATAGCAAAAGTAGGCTTCTTTTTGGAACAACATCAAGAGCAGTTTTCTGTGAAAACTGAAGAGCTTGCTCATCTTGAGAAATATAAGCCCAAATCGCGACATTACATGGAAAAAAATTATCGAGGTGATGTGAAAAATTTACAGCGATGGAATTTAATCGTTCCACTTGATATTATTAATAAAACTTGGGAAGAACAAAATGACAATTTCTAAAGAGCGTTTATTAAAAGAAACAAAAACTTTTGGCTATCGACAAGAGATTATTGAGAAAGTTATTTGGCTTATGGAAATACTCAATGCCATTGCAAATGATAGTTATTTAGCAACACGGCTAGCATTAAAAGGAGGTACTGCATTAAATCTTTTCCTTTTTAATTTACCAAGATTATCGGTTGATGCAGATTTTAATTATATTGGCGCTGTTGATCGTAGCATTATGTTAAAAGAACGATCAGAAATTGAATTTATTCAAACCGTGAAAAGTGGTAAAGGCATAAAACCGGAATTATTTATTAAAAATACTAGCATTATTGATTTTGATGCAGTAAAGTCACACCCAGCCCTTTTATGGGCTGAGATGAAATCTGGAGTTTAATAGTACTATGGTATCAGAAATAAAAGTGATCACGCTTACTTGGTATGAGTTTCAATCAGTTATAACTGAACATGAAAAAAGAAAGTCTGAGTATGAAACGATAGTATATCGCGTGCATGCCTCGTCAGCATGGGAATTAAAACCAACATTAGGACGCTATCTTGGAAATAATATTAGAGACATAAGAGCAAGTAGATACTTTGCTGTGTCACAGATAATCCAGTGCCTTATTCTACTGCCTAAAGCAACCACATCGGTAATAAATTGACTCATGATTTTCCTTCCGCACGCTCACTCTTCGCAACTATATTTAAAAGTTCCCCCACAATATCATCCGTCGGCGAAGCAATCGCATCGGTTGAGATATTCACTGCAACAGACAATATCAAATGTAATTTAGGCACATAGAGTAAATTGGCGTTATAACCAAACAATTTACCGTCATGAAAATAGATGACGCCATAATCCTTAGTTTGTTTGATCACAATGGCTAAGCCATATTTTTCATCTTTAGTTCCTGTAGGAACACCCAGCAACATTTGTGATAGGTAAGGCTCAGAAACAACTTTGTCATTAAATAATAACCAATACCAATTTACTAACGCAGACGTGTTAGCAATCATTCCTCCAGAAGCACCCGTTATGGCAGTATAATTGAGTGCTATCGGGGTAATATTTTTTACGATAGTGCCATCCGATAACTTTATTTTCGGCACATTTGCAAATGCCGCTAATGGATACGCTTGATTTGATTCTGGGATATACGCTTTTGCTAAATTATTTAATACCGAATGTGGTATATCATTCGCATGCGGTGCCGGATAATAAATATTATCTAACTTCAATTGATGAAGAAACAATTGCACTGCTTCATTAAGCGGTTTGTCCGTCAGCGCCTCTATGACAATTCCCATGATAATATAATCAGTGTTCGTATAGCCATAATAGTTTTTTGTTCCCGGTGCAAAGTAAGGCTTTTGTGACATCGTAATAGAAATTAAAGCTTTGTCATCCAGATATCCCAGTGGATTGTTATTAAAGTACTTTATAAAATTGGGGTTATTAATTGCGTCAGCAATCCCACTGGTATGTGTCATGTATTGTCGTAATGTGATATTCCCTAAATAAGGATATTGTTGCACTATATTAAGTAACTTATTATTTTTTCCTGGATACTTTTTAGCTACCTGCGCCAATGTTTCATTTAATGAAAGTTTTCCCGCTTCTATTTGCTGCATAATAATAGATGAGATAAAAGCTTTAGTGATACTGCCAATTTCAAAGTAATTATTGACAGTCATGGGGGTGCTGTTTTCGAGGCTAGAATAGCCATCTACTAAGGTCTTGATGTCGTTAGGGCCATTGAGGGTGTAACTAATCGAGATGCCTGCCAAATGATATTGCTTTAAAGCCTTCGACAGTGCATTTTGTAATTGGAGAGATAATTGCGCATTGTCGGCAAATGCTAAATTGAATATACACAAAAAAGCCAATATCATTGAACCGATTTTTCTCATTTGCAACCTCTACTTCTACAGACCTATCTCGCAATTATTGAAAAATGATGGGCATGGACATTTATCTTACTTTTCCCAAATTTAGACTCAAGCCCAGACTATACATGTCTTTCAAAGATCGTGCTAATGTCCTTTGCCTACCTTACAGTCAATTCGCATTTCGACCTTAGATTCACATATATTAGAGTCTGTGGACTCATTAGAATTGAGTTAATCTTAATACAGAACTTCTGCCGGCTACAATCTCTTCTTTTCATACTTTTAATAAACTGTTCAAACCCAAATCTGTGGATAACTTTGTGGTTAAGTTTGTGCATACCGTACAGTTGGTTGTAATAATTCTAACCCATTGGTTTTTCTTTGTATTATTTTCTTAATAAATCCCTTATAATTCATGCACTTATAAAAAAGATTTTTTAAGAACAATTAAAACCTTGCCTTTTAAATTTTTTTTTGCTAACCCGATCACCTGTGGATAACTTTGTGAACAGTTAACATGGAAATCATCTTGTAACTATGTCTGAATGATTTAAACTGGTAAAAAAGATTTCTTTTGCGTGAAGTTTGTGCTGCTCTTGTTTGCGGTATAACCAGTTTTTTTCTGGTGTATAGAAGTTAACTCTAACATAGCTTGTTGTGTGCCGAATATCATGTAATCTTGGATTAAGCACAGATT
>CBFGYT010000138.1:0-4722 GCA_965653065.1 uncultured bacterium
AAAAATGGTTTGATTCAATCTCACCGAGTGTATTGGGGATGGTATGGTGTCAATGTATTAAAAAACAATGAACATTTTAGTCGAAATAAATAAACAGAGGTGACCATGAAGAAAGGTTGCATTATAAAAAAGTTTTTATTAATTATTTTCTGTTTTAGCATGATAAGTGCGATTTATGCGACAATAGATCAAAAAGACATTGTCCTAGATGCAAAAAGCAGAGAAGCAATTGTCAATTCTCTGATGGTAGCGTTGCAAAAAAACTATATATTAGCAGATAAAGCACAGACAATGAAAGAATTGTTGCAAAGTCAGTTACAAAATGGAGCTTATAACAATATCAATAGCCCACAAGCATTCTCTGATAAACTGACATCTGATTTAAGATCAATTAATAACGACAAACATCTTAGTATTACGTTTAACCCTAAAGATGCAAAAAAAATTGGCAATAGTAAAAGTCAAGTTATGTCGCCACAAGACAAAAAGAGAATGACAGTATTTCTTAACCAAAGTAATTATGGATTTAATGCCGTTGAAATTTTACCCGGAAATATTGGTTATATTGATTTTTCTATGTTTGCGCCGGCAGAATTTTCAAAAAACACAATCGCATCCGTTATGGGATTTGTTAGCAACTCAAATGCCATTATATTTGATTTAAGAGACAATCATGGCGGTTCGCCTACAGCGATTCAGTTGATATGCAGTTACTTATTTAGTGAAAAGCCAGTACATTTAAACGATCAATATTTTAGAGACACGAATAAAACGCAAGCATTTTGGACTTTAAAAAACATTGAGGGCAAAAGAATGCCGAATATTCCAGTTTATATCTTAACGAGTCATGCGACTTTTTCCGCTGCTGAAGAGTTTACCTATGATCTTAAGAATTTAAAAAGAGCGACGGTAGTGGGAGAAACGACTGGGGGTGGGGCGCATATGGTAAAACCAATCGTAATCGATGATGGCTTTATTGCTAACATTCCTTATGCACAAGCCATCAATCCTATTACTAAAACGAATTGGGAAGGTACAGGTGTTGTTCCCAATGTTACTATTCCAGCAGAAGATGCGTTAACTAAAGCGCAGCTATTAGCGCTGGCAGATATTGCAAAAATGACTCAAGATAAAGAGGTAAAGCGACAATCCTTATGGATACTCAATACATTGCAAGGGTTAAGCAAAGCGCCAACTCTGGATAGTGAACAATTACAGCGGTTTGTGGGTACTTATGGTGAAGGTAATCATGTTACCTACAAAAATGGTAAGTTATTTTATCAAAAAGACAATATTGCAGATATAAATCAAATTGTCCCCCTATCCGACAATACATTTGTTTATATAAATATGAACTTTCCGCCATTAACTCAAGTTAGATTACATTTCGATATCAATACACAGCAAGAAGTTCAAGGGATTACAGAGCAGTATATAGATGGTCACGATGAATATTATAAAAAATCTAATTGATATACTAAATTAATTGAAGTTAATAAAACAAAACATTATTATTGCTAGTAAAAAAGCAAGTGAGGGTATGATGAGCTCTACGATTCCTTTTTTTCAGGAAGCACCAGACTGTAGCGATAACAAACATGATTTCCATGATGGAATTTTAGCCTGTGGTCGTAGAGCGGCAGAAAAATTTTCATCCTTTTGCATGAAACTGCCGCCATCAGATGAAGCCATAAAAAAGCAAAATGAAATAGTCACTAGCATCCTCGATAAGCTACTTGTAGGGGAATTCAAGAAAGAAGATCTAAAAGAGTATAATCCAGTTTCGCAGTGGTGTCTTTATATGCCATCTGACAATCCACGGCAACTTAAGATGGGGCCGTATTACATCATAGAAACTGCTGCAAAACTAGCAGATGTTGCGGCTATACAACTTTTGTTAGAACACTTTAATCAATACTATTGGATGAAGCGAGAAATGTGCCAAACCGTCAACATGACGACGCCTAATCGTCCTATTTGGTTGTTACCCTATATTACTAATCCAGAATATTACCAGTACTATACGGGGAATATAGAAGAGTATTGTCACAAGGCGCTCGCTGCTGTACAAGTGTTTCGTGACATACTGGGCATAGAAGAAGATTTAGCAGCGGAAATATTATATATTCAAGCTTTTTGTAAGCATGAAGGAAAAAAACAATTTCTTGTAAAAACATTAAGTGGTAAATTAGCATTACAATCTTTGCAGCATGAAACACTGGTTTATCCATAACAAGAGAAACAATTTTAAGCAACTACACTTCCACTCTCGCCACTTCATTTAAAATTTCTTTCGCCACAAATCTGCCTTTGTCATCTCGTACAACAGAAGACAATGCCACTTTAGGATCGTGCGTATAGAATAATCGTCCTTGATTTTCGACAACATAGTCTAATAGTTTTTGTTTTTCATCGACTACTTTTTCGGGGAAGCGATCATAGCCCATAGTAATGGGCGCGTGTAGCCATGCCACGCCAGGAATTAAATCGCCAGCAAAAATAAGCGGTCCTTCTTCGGTGGCTACTTCCGTTAACATTAATCCTGGCGTGTGGCCATCGCTAAAATGAAAACGATAGCGATCGCCTAAAATATTGGTATGCGCTGTTTTAATTAACTTAATGCGTTTTGATTCTTCTAATAAGGGCACCAATTCTGGAATAAAAGATGCTTTGTCTCTAGTATGCGGCGCTTTGGCACGTACAAAACTATCTTGACTTATTAAGTAATGTGCATTGGGAAATAATAATTCACACGGTTTATTTTTTTTATAAGAAGCCAGTAACCCACCAGCGTGATCAAAATGTAAATGCGATAAAATAACGATATCAATATCCGTATGCGATAATTCTAAAGCTTTTAAAGAATCTAATAGTACATGGTGATCAGGTGTGACACCATAACGCTGTTTTAATTCGGGAGAAAAAAATGCGCCAATGCCAGTTTCGACTAAAATGCGCTTGTTATCGTCTTCTATTAACAACGCGCGGCAAGCTAAGGTTACACAATTATTATCATCAGGCGGTAACCATTTTGACCATAACGCTTTAGGCACATGGCCAAACATGGCGCCGCCATCTAGATGTTGATTGTTCCCTAAGAGCGATGATATTTTGATCATAAAACTTTCCTCTAAAGGTAATTTGACTTGTCTGTCTTTGCCACCTACACTTCCCTCTGTAAAGAATAGTCGATTCATTAAGGAAATGCTATGGACCATGCAATACGTCACATCATGCAAAAGCATCCCATTATTCCAGTGGCAACACTGCATCGCTTGGAATGGGCTTTGCCATTGGTCAGTGCATTATCTCAAGCAGGGATCCATATATTAGAATTGACTTTGCGTACAGACACCGCCTGGGATGCTATCTCATTGATAAAAAAAGAATTTCCTGGATTTCATCTGGGGGTGGCGACGGCGTTAGAAGCCAATCATTTTCAGCGCTTAAAAGAATTACCCATTGATTATATTGGTAGCCCGGCGGTAACCGCCAGTATTTTAGCAAGAGCAGCGCAATGTCCTATTCCCTATTTACCCGCGGCGGCTACGATTGCTGAAGTATTAGGCTTACGCGAACAAGGCTTTGATACCATGAAATTCTATCCCGCCCATATTATGGGGCAAAGCAGTGCCTTACAGCATTTTGAAGCGCTTTTTCCAGAGGTGCAATTTTGTGTAAGCGGTGGTGTAGGTACAGAAACCGCGCTGGAATACTTACAATTGCCTAATGTGTTGAGTGTTGCCGGCAGTTGGTTGGTATTACAACAAGATTTACATCAACAAAATTGGCAAAATATAGAGCAAAAAGCACAAAAAATAGTGGCATCTTTGCAACATTTGCCTAAATGGCAAGTTCCCTAGTTCACAAACATTTTACAAGCGTGTTAGACTGATAAAGACAGTTGATGCTAATAATCAATTAGTTAGACGCCATTCTCAACAACGCAATGCCCCTGAAGTTTTGTTGAACATCATTTAATTTTGAATTGAGCATGGGTGTTTAATTTCGCCTCGATCTGTCCCCTCTCCCGCGCTAGGCGTTTTGCTAGTAACATGATGCTTTTCGCGGGAGAGGGTTAGGGAGAGGGGATGTTATGGATGGTCATTTAAATTAGTTGAGAAAGGCGTTAGTTAGAGTTTATTTTTCAATTCTTAAGGAGAGAGAGGATGATGAAGTCAGGTGGTAAAGGGTTATGTCCAGGATGTTTTGGCTTAGCCATCGGTATTGTTTGGGGCTTATGGGTTTTTCTCGCTGCGTTATTATGCAGAGGCAATGTAGCGATGGTGAGTTCCATGGGTTCGATTTATCTAGGCTATGGTCCCACCTTTATGGGCAGTTTGATCGGCGGTTTGTGGGGCTTGTTACATGGATTTGTAGCCGGCTTTTTAATTGCGTGGATTTACAATACTATGTGCAGATGTTGTAAATGCCGTTTCTGCAAAGGAAAATGCTGCGCTTGCAATTGTGGTAAATGTAATTGCAAAGACGGCGGTGAATGTTCTTGTTCTTGCGGAAATTGCTGCTGCAAAGACGGCAGTTGTGGATCTAAAGACAAGAAATAATAAGAGATATTGTTGAAATAGTTTAATGCTAGGGCCTGTTGATAGCTCATGTATGGAATCATGAATTATCAACAGGCCCTAGTCATATGATTTCCAAGTAAAATGAATTTATATTTAAGTGTATTCGGTATATCCTCGTTACACTTCGAAACGCGAA
>CBFGYT010000139.1:0-4720 GCA_965653065.1 uncultured bacterium
TGTATCGTGCGCATGAAACACCCCATCAATAACGGATTGTTTCTTTCCATCATGTTTTATGGCGCCAGTTTTACCATGCCCTGGTTTAACCGCATCTTTGGTGCTTCTATAGATAATTTACAAATACTACAAGCACAAACAGAGCCGACGATCCTGGTTTCTAAAGCAGAGTTTTTTGTCTTTGGGCTATTTTTAGTATGCGTGCTAGCGGGCGTATTTTCTTATATCCGCATGTGTTGGCGCTTAGCAGAATCCTTTTCTTACGGTTACTGGCTAGCTTTTATCTTAATGCTATTTCCACCATTCACTTTAATCATAGGATTAGCCATCATTGTATTTGGCAAACGGCCGTATAAGCCGCTGGACGTTCCGAAATAAAAGAGCGCGTTTTTTCATGCGGATGTTCAGTCTCTGGGCTATCTCTTTACGGTACTAGAATCCATATCTGCCGGTAACATGCCACCGGAGAGTATAAAATGACGAATATCCGCTTTGTAGGCTTTGTTGGTATTATCCCTTATCGGCAGTTAAGTTAATTTTTCTATATATTTCAAAAACTTTTGCGATAATTTATTGGTTCAATCTTAGACAAATCCAGCTTCGCTATTTTCATTAATAACACATGTTATTCTAAAAACGGCCTTGATGTCACAAAATATGTGTCACAAAATATGACATTTAGTTTATATTGCACTCTTTTGAAAAACACCTCTTGACCGCACAACCTTGTACCGTATATACTTGTGCGGTATAAGGTTGTACGGTTAATGAGAGGGGGCACGAATGGAGATTTTTCCAACCAACGTATCTACGGGTAACGCTTTTTGTAATCGTGAGGATGAGCGGGAGTTACTCAAGCGCTATATATTGGGTGGGCGACATGTTGTTATCATGGCACCAAGACGCTATGGTAAAACAAGCTTAATTAATGAAATATTGCTTGAATTGCGTATACCCCATACTCTAATAGAATTGACAATTGCTACCTCAAGTAAAGATGTTGAATCCATTATCCTAAAACATGTAAGCCAATTGCTGTATTCTATTTTACCTAAAGCAAATAAAGCAAAAATGAATATTTTAAAATTATTCTCTTGGCTAAATCCAGAACTGACACTAACTGCCGCAGGGCAAAAGCTGGTTTTTAATATTAAGGATAAAAAAGAGAATTCTTCGGAAAATATAGCTCTCATATTAAAGCAATTGGATAAAGCTGCAATAAAGGAAAAGAAGAGACTCATTGTTGTTATGGATGAGTTCCAACAGATCAGTGAAATTGGGGCTTCTAGTGTGGAAGCAGCGATCCGTCATGCGATGCAATATAGTACGAATGTCAGCTATGTTTTTTTAGGCAGCAATCGCCATATGTTGCTAGATATGTTTAATAATAAAAGTAGACCATTCTATAATTCCTGTGAAACAATTACATTAGAACGAATATCAGAAGAATCATATACAAAGTTTATTCAAAGTGCTGCAGAGAGGAAATGGGGTAAAAAGATATCTGAAACCGTATTAAAGCATATATATACAATTTCAGAGCGGCATCCTAGTTATATAAATAGAATTTGTGGGTATTTTTGGTTGATAGATAAGATCCCAAGCATCATACGCATTGATAAGTTTTGGGATGACTTTATTTCTTCTAAACGAAGTGAATTTACATCTGAACTTATCTCATTAAGTGGGAACCAAAAAAAGATGTTGTTATACTTAGCTAATACACCAACAAAGCACACAAGCAGTCAGGAAGTCTGCTCTATGCTTGGAATTTCAGAAGCAAGTGCGCGACAAGTTACTAATAAACTAATGAGAATGGATCTGATCTGTAAAAATGATGATGGTGAAGTTGTTATACTTGATCCAGCATTTAAGCAATTTTTACTGAGATTCTAATCAAATAGAACACATAATCATACAAGTTGTACTGTGTATAAAAAAATCAGGGTATAACTTATAGTGTTGCGGAGTTGCATAAGTGGCTGCATTCTGCTTCATATCCAAGATAATTGACCATCCAATTATTTCAGCCGCAAAATTTATTTGCGGCACTATCGATAAAAATAGCTTTTAAATCAAAGGGTTAAATATAATGTGTGCAATTCTGTCTAGTCCCCAATTAGCTTACAGATCATAACGAGAGTTTCCTGACAGATCTCTTATCCGGCTCTAAGTAATTGTGCGCAGAAATATTGCTGCCTGGTTTTCGGCGGCATCCATAATCAATCCAAGCTATAATATTAAATAAATAATTGAGGCACATATATTATGGAACCCAAAACGAAATACATTTACTATAAAGCGCTATTAGCTAAAGATCCGGAATACGATGGCATTTTCTACGTGGGCGTAAAAACAACTGGCATTTTCTGTCACGCAACTTGTCCAGCAAGAAAGCCAAAGTTTGATAACTGTGAATTCTTTGCCACCGCCAAAGAAGCATTACTGGCATCATATCGACCATGCAAACGCTGTAATCCTTTATTACCGCCTAATCAGCAGTCCCCAGCTATCGAAAAATTAATTGCTGCCGTTGAAGCTATGCCGGAAAAACGTTGGAAAGATCAAGACTTTAGATCCCTTGGTATAGATGAATCTACCGCAAGACGCCAATTCA
The DNA here is from genome assembly GCA_965653065.1 of uncultured bacterium. Lineage (GTDB taxonomy): Bacteria > Pseudomonadota > Gammaproteobacteria > UBA1113 > UBA1113 > VFKP01. The sequence continues at coordinate 2,618 of CBFGYT010000139.1, forward strand.
AAAAACGCTTTGGCATGACTTTTGTCGAATATGCACGCGCACGTAGGATGGGCTTAGCAATGGCGCACATTAAAGCAGGACTTTCTGTGATTGATGCACAATTAGAAGTTGGCTATGAGTCTTCTAGTGGCTTTCGCGATGCCTTCACTAAGGCCTTAGGCAGTGCACCGATACGCACAGATGGCAAAGCATTACTTGCCACATGGATAGATACACCACTTGGTTCTATGGTTGCTATTACGGATAAAGAATTTTTATATCTGTTAGAGTTTGTTGATAGACGTGGTCTGGAGCGGGAAGTTGAGCGGTTAAGACAGAAGCTAAAGATCGGTATTATTCCAGGGAGAACACCCATCACCACTCAAATTGAAACAGAGTTATCCGCCTATTTTTCTGGAAAATCCTACCAATTTCATACGCCTTGTTTTCTTCTGGGAAGCGATTTTGAAAAGTCTGTATGGAAAGCATTACAAGCAATTCCTGTGGGACAAACCTGCTCATATCTAGATATTGCTAAAACTATTGATAACCCCTCTGCTTTTCGTGCTGTCGCAACAGCAAATGGTAAAAATCAACTGGCTTTGATCATTCCTTGTCACCGAGTGATTAATGAAAATGGTAAGTTGGGCGGTTATGGTGGTGGCTTAAATAGGAAACAATGGTTAATTAATCATGAGAAAAGAGGTATAAAATGAATCATCAAATTGATCTCGCTAAAAAATTTCAACAACTGCATATACCTGGGAAACCTTACCATAAGAAGAATAAATGATGATAAACACAAAGCGTCTAGAGTTAAGACGTATACGATTGTCTGATGCAAACATTATTACAGAGCTGGGGAATGATTCAGCTATCGCTGCGACAACAATGAGGATGCCATACCCATGTCATCTGGCGTATATTGAAAACTGGATAAGCGAAGATTCGCGTATTGGTGGCGAAAACAGTGGCTTTTTCGTGATTGCATTGAAAACCACTCATGAAATTATTGGTGTGATAGGATTGGAAGTCGATAAGGAAAATGAGTGCGCGGAACTGGGTTATTGGATTGGTTCAAGCTACTGGAATCAGGGTTATTGTTCAGAGGCTGCCAAAGCAATGTTGGAATATGGTTTCGATACATTGCTACAATGTTTACAAGGCGTAACGCTAGAACCAGTAGTATATTTAGTAGGAGAAGCTTAAAGTTGATAATGCCAGCAGAACAATTTTTTAAGATTATGTTTTTTAATATCTGGCAAGGACATGATCTGAATCGGATAGATGAATTTTACGCCCGAGATTTCCAGGAGATGATCAGTGTTGCAGATGACCAAAAAAGGCCTATTGTTTCTAATCTTGATTATGATGATTTGGTACAGTTTGCCCATTGGTACAAAGAAAATTATCAGAACACGACGCTAGATATAAAGAAAATTGTTGCTGGTGATAATCAACATATTTCAGTTTATTTTTATTCTTCCTCTATCGAAAAAAAGACTCAAGAGCTACGTCATCGTTGGGTCTGCGGTATCTGGCATCTGAATGAGAGTCATAAAATCGATCGTGTATGGGCCGTGGTAACGCCGTATTATCCTGAATGATACGCAGAGGGCAATTGTTTAATAATCTACTACCATTTTTGGCGGTTTTTCCACAAAGCTCCAACATACGCATGGCATCAAAAGGCACTGTAAAGCTTTTTAGCAGCATTATTATTACGTAATATCGCCGTATTGTGGGCTACCTATATTGTCTCTTCTTAAACTAAAAATCACTAGAATTTTGCTAATTACGTACTGTTTTTAGTATGCGATATTTTAAATGCATATAAAAAGCCAGAATATTGCTTATCGGTAGTGGTGTTAATTTTTCTATATATTTCAAAGACTTTTATGTTAACGGTCTGAATTAATATTAAACAAAGTTAGCCATGAAAAAGGGATTTATCGATGGCTAATATTTGCGTATATATTGACTTTCTATGCCTTTTTGTTATAATTTTGTACTTATTAGTAAAATGATAATATTAAGGCCAACTACGCAGCCACGATATATTTATCTATAAAAATGTTATTTCAAGCTAATAAGAAACATCTTATTTACAATGGAAAATAAGCA
>CBFGYT010000140.1:0-4720 GCA_965653065.1 uncultured bacterium
AACCTCTGGTGTGCTGGGACAGATTGGCGCAAATGTTGACTGAAAAAGAAAAATCTGTTTTATTGGATTGCAGCAGTTTTGTAGTATGAATTAAAAAATCTTGATGAAAATGATTCTGATATAAAGGCTGCTTTGTTATTTGAACTTTGAGTTGCTCGGTTGCTGTAATCTTAGCAATAGCATCATAATTTTTTTGTGGTTCTTGCTGTAACATGGCTAAACTTGTACCGATTTGCTCAAGCGTTACTTCTCTGTCTGCTAAAATAGCATCTTGACGGTCATCTTGAATGTAGTAGATAGAGAAGATTAGATTAGCGATAACGATTATCGTAAATAGAGTAGAGAAGCCACGTAGTTTTCTAAAGAATAGCCACGCAAGACGTCGTTTCATTGTCGAGCATCCACATCACACGTTAAAATATAACCGCCGCCCCGCACAGTTTTAATCAACAGAGGACTTTTAGGGTCGTCTCCTAGTTTTTGTCGTAAGCGACTGATACGCATATCGATACTTCTATCAAAAGGGTCGCTTTGTCGATTTTCTACTCGTGCTAATAACAATTCTCGTTGTAGAATTTCACGTGGGTTTTCTAATAGCACTTCTAACAAACGATATTCGCCATCGGTCAGTGGAATTTCCATTCCCTCTAAGGTTAATAATTGTCGCTTAATTTTATTTAATACCCAGTTCTCAAAATAAAGATTATCTGCAGTATTTTCAGGTTTAAAACTCATCGAACGACGTAAAATAGCGTTGATTCTCGCCAACAATTCTTGCAGATTAAAAGGCTTTGTTAAATAGTCGTCGGCGCCTACGTTAAGTCCTTTGATTTTTTCCATGTCTTCATCTAATGCGGTGAGCATAATCACGGGAATTTTAATATTTTGACTACGTAATTTCTTGCACAGGTGAAAGCCATCTTCTTTAGGTAACAGTACGTCTAAAATAATTAAGTCAAAAGTATTATGTTGCAGCAAGGCCATCATTTCATCGCCTTGCGCGGCAGTAGCAACTTCCACACCTTGTTGTGCTAAAAACTCTACCATCAGCTCTCTAATTTGTGAGTCATCGTCTACCACAAGGATTTTTTTATTAAATAAAGAATTTTTTTGATTTGATGAATTATCAGGGGAGTAAACCATTTGCTATCTCCTAATTATTATGAAGTTATTCTATCATATTTCATGTGAAATGTAGACTGTAGGCTAAACACCCTTGAAGATGCGAACTTAAATTAGGATAGTTAGTAACTGTCATTGCGAGCTTGCGAAGCAATCCAGGAGATAAGTCGTAGAATAGTGGGCTATTTCCTGGATTGCTTCGTAAGCTCGCAATGACGACTTTCATGTTTTAACGTTAAATTCGCATCTTCAAGTGCGTTTAGTATATACTTCCTCCATTCATCTATTAAAAAAGTACTCTTATGGAATCAGTCGATGTTATCATTATTGGCGCGGGTGCGGCCGGTTTAATGTGTGCCATAGAAGCAGGCAAACGCCATCGCACAGTATTGGTATTAGATCATGCTAATAAAGTAGGTAAAAAAATATTAATGTCAGGGGGAGGGCGTTGTAACTTTACCAATTACAATGTGACACCGGATAATTTTCTCTCACATAATCCACATTTTTGCAAGTCAGCTTTAAGTCGTTATACGCAGTGGCATTTTATTGAATTAGTTAAAAAGCATAATATTGCATTTCATGAAAAAACATTAGGGCAATTATTTTGTGATCATAAGTCAAGTGATATTGTCGCAATGCTATTAGCGGAATGTCATGAGAATAAAGTAGCGATACGATTAAATACGCCAATCCAAAATATCGAAAGAAAAGGCGAGCATGACTTTATAGTACAAACTGAAAAGAACATCTGGCAATGCGAATCTCTAGTTATTGCCAGTGGCGGACTCTCTATTCCAACCATGGGCGCAAGTCCTTTTGGGTATAAAATAGCAGAGCAATTTGGCTTGAAAGTGTGGCCTACGCGCGCCGGTTTAGTGCCATTAACATTGCATGCTGAAGATAAAGAGCGGCTATCACCCCTATCTGGGATTGCCGTAGATAGTTTAGTTTATAATGACCGTATGCAATTTCGTGAAAATACGTTATTTACCCATCGAGGATTAAGTGGTCCTGCTATCTTGCAAATGTCATCCTATTGGCAAGCAGGTGAAGCCTTAACAATTAACTTATTGCCAGGATTAGAGTTAGTTGCATATTTAAAAGAAATGCAGCAGCAGCAACCGCACAAGCAATTAAAAACTGTATTAGCAGAACTATTCCCTAAAAAACTATTAGATATTTTTCTAGAAGATACGGTGGCCGTAAAAACAATGGCAGCATTATCTCATCGCGAATTTGCAGAAATAGCCGCTAATTTTCATAGTTGGAGCATGAAACCCAATGGCACCGAAGGGTATCGAACTGCAGAAGTTACTTTAGGCGGCGTTGATTGTGATGCATTATCGTCTAAAACTATGGAAGTTATTCAAAATAAAGGGCTATACTTTATAGGGGAAGTGTTAGATGTGAGCGGCTGGTTGGGAGGCTATAATTTTCAATGGGCATGGTCTTCAGGATGGGCTGCTGGACAAGTGGTGTAGAGAAGTCAGTATAGAATTATTATTTTTTATTTCTAAATGCAATAATTAATACCACGACACCTGCTGCCAATGATAATCCTCCAAATATGGGATGCACATACACTTTCTTTTGAGTGTCGGCAGTAATTTTAAGTTCACCTACTTGAACTACATTTTCTTGTTTGCTGTAAGAAAATCCTTTGAAAAGGAAAATGGCGCTGCCAAGAGCAATTAAAAAAAGGCCTAGCACAATAGTGAAAGATTTCATCGTTGAGCTCCTGATTCAATTAAACTTAAAGACCTTATCTTCAAGGTTGAATAACCTCAGAGTGAGAATTATGACATAAACAAGGCTATTCGCTATAAAAATAATTTTAAAGGGCGCATTATTACTATAGCAGTCTTTTCTAAGCTTATGTGAGCTCATTGATGCATTCATTGAACTTAAAAATTCTAATTCTGAATGAATGGTTATAATGCTATTTATGACATTTTTATTTTTTTCACGAAATCAATTGTTTATAATAGCATTATTATCTTTTTTTATTGATTAGGCCTATAACATGAAGAAATTCTTAAGTGCATACGTCACTATAGAGCGAATGTACTATACTTAGCAGAGGTTATATATCGTCGTATTTTAGCAAGAGAAAGCGCATATGAATGTTTTTTTACACCTTGGAAATATGGTTCTTCGAATCGTGAACATATTCATTATGCTTTGTATTATGTTCTTCTTATTTGGGTATGCGAAAAATTATATTGGAGATATTCAGCGATACGCTTATTTGAATCATATCGCTATACAAGAGCAGTCTGTTACAGATAATGTTCGCGAGGCTATTGAAGAGTATATTCCTACGCAATTTGCCGGTAAAGACATTACGCGACCTTTATGTATAATATTGCTATTAATTTTATCGTCATTTGCCAGCAGTGCTCGCGCAAGAATTACTACGCGGCTTAATTTTATTGAACATCAAAAACTGTATAAAAACACTCTGAAGAAAGCCAAGCATCGAGCCGACAGCGAAATCGTAGAACAATTACATGATAAGCTGGTGGCGCTAGAAGCATCAAATAAAAAAAATAGAAAGCAACTGATTAAAGAATTTGTAACCTTAAAAAAGCATATTGATGCTATGGGGCGTGAACTGTCGTTTCTATCTATCGATATTGTAGATTCCACCGGAATGAAGAAAGACGCAGATCCTTTAGATATAGCATATGATTTTGATCATTACAACATAATGATTAAAGATCTTATCAGTAGACATCATGCTTTGAAATTTACAAGAACGCCAGATGGCACCATGGTTTGCTTTGATACGGTGGATGATGCAGTGAACTGTGCACAGAGCATATTGCTAGAGCTTAGTAATTTTAATACGCATGTAAAGCATACTCAAAGAGAGTTTCAAGTGCGGATGGGTATCAATTCTGGTTTTGTTATCTATGATGAAGATGAGCCTTTAGGGCATCTCGTGGATAGAGTCGTAGATATTGCCGCACATCTGCAAAAACATGCTGACCCTAATAGCCTTTATATCGCAAAACATGCGCTAGAACCTTTGAAGCAAAGACAAGGATTTCAAGACAGTGAAAAATTAGTCGATGAAGTGCCTATTTATACATGGAAAGGGTAAGCATAATAGATGCAGTGCTCATCTCTGCTTGGAAAGTATAAAAATAATAAGTGAATTTTTCCTTATCCCCGCAGAATATAAAAACAAGTTCTTTTCTTATCGTAATTGACAGTATACTAGGCTGTAGAGTATAATCATCCGAATAAGAGCTATTCACATTTGAATGTTCAGAGTATTTTTGGAAATGCAAAATTAAGTGATGATAGTTAGCTACCGTCATTGCTGCACGGTGCGCACAATGACTATATTTAGTTTCTGATGTAAAAAAGAGCAGATTTAAATGTGGTAACTATGTATCGTTGCTTCTTTTTGAAGATATAATTTCTGTTTATCACATTATTTTATACGAGGATTAAATTATGCATACCATATTGATTACGGGTGCCAATAGAGGAATAGGACTTGAAATGGTTAAACAGTATTCATTGGCAGGATGGCAAGTCTTTGCTTGTTGTCGAGATCCAGCTAAAGCAGAAGAGCTACAAAAAT
>CBFGYT010000141.1:0-4676 GCA_965653065.1 uncultured bacterium
TTCTTTATTTCTTATAAGTAGCGCCCTATTTGCTGACACGACAAAAGATGTTTTTTGCCAATATGACGGGGGTTGAGGTATTTTTTCTTTGGCTGTGAGCGGTGTTATAGGGGTAGCGAGTAATTTAGATCGATGTCAGGGGCGTGCCAGGTCCTGATAAACGATATTATTTACAGAGCTATGACTTCCAGCATTTCTATCAGTGGAATAGCGATGACATTATTTCGCAATGGATATTTTTCACTTCCTGGGTACACAAGATAGCGATCGGTGACGGGTAAGTCATTGCAAGCTTCAAAAAATCCTCGCGATAATTGTGGATTAGAAGAATTCTTCATTTCAATGGCGATCAATCTTCCATCAGGGTATTTTACCAGTAAATCAATTTCAGCGCCTACCACTGTGCGATAAAAAAATAGTTCGGCTTGTTCTGGTAATATGCTGGTAATATTATCTATAACGAATCCTTCCCAACTGGTTCCTAATATTGGATTTGTTAGTAAATCATCTTGTGATTGAATATTTAAAAGTGCGTGCAGAATACCGCTGTCTCTTACATAGATTTTGGGAGAGCGGATTAAACGTTTACTGACGTTGCTATGCCAAGGTTGTATGCGACGGATTAAAAATAAATCGACAAATAAATCAATATATCGTGTGATCGTTTGCCCAGAAACGCCAAGATTTCCCGCTAATTTAGCCGCATTCACTAAGCTTCCATGACTATGCGCTAGCATAACCCAAAATCGACGTAAAGTTTCACTGGGAATACGCGGTCCGAGTTGAGGAATGTCACGCTCAAGATACGTTTTAATGAAAGCTTGGCGCCATGTAAAACTAGCTACAGTAGATGGTGCTAATAAACTGTCTGGGAATCCACCGCATAACCATAATTCCTGCAGGGTGTAAGGGGTATTGATGATTTCTTGTAAATTAAAAGGTGTTAATTCAATATAGCGAATTCTGCCAGCTAAACTTTCTGAGGATTGACGTAATAATTCAACAGAAGCCGAGCCTAATATTAGAAATTGCCCAAACTTATGTCCAGCACGTCTTTTTTTATCGATAACACCACGTAAAATGTTAAAAATATCGGGCATAGTTTGTATTTCATCTAAAATAATCAATTTATCTGCGTGAAAATCAAAATAAGCAATGGGATCGGTTAATTTCACTGAGTCTTGAGGATTCTCTAAATCAAGGTAAATGCTGGGTACCTGTTTTGCTAGTTCTAACGCTAATGTCGTTTTGCCAATTTGTCTAGCCCCAATAAGTCCAAGAGCAGAAAAATGGGCGAGTTTTGTTTGAATGAGCTGATATTTAGTTCTCTGTATAATCATTTTACAGCCCCCTGAATAAAATAGGATATTATCCTTGTTAATATAACACAGCGTGGAAGATTTGCAAGGTTATTGACTAAAACAAGCTGTAAAAATGAGTTATCTCTATATGCTCTCAGTGAGTTATCTAGCTATCAACGCCCCATTGACAAAACAGCCAAAAGCCCCTATCATAGGCGACTATTTTGGCCATTTTCGGCTTAATTTGTCTAAAAAAAGAACTTAAGGTGGATTTTATATTATGAAGCGCACGTTTCAACCCAGTATACGCAAACGTAAAAACGATCATGGCTTTAGAGCTCGCATGAGTACTAAAAATGGCCGTAAGGTATTAAGCCGTCGCCGCGCCAAGGGCCGTAAAGTACTTTCCGCGTAACTTATTGATTTATAAAGGGGATTTTGGGTGCGTGACAAAACCTCTTGTTTTTCCTTCGATAAAAAGCATCGCTTATCTTGCCGTACAGAGTTTCAGCAAGTCATGCAATCCCCTCAGCATCGCTTAAACGCAGAGGGTTGTTTATTATTAGCACGTGCCAATGGTTTAGAGCATGCTCGCTTAGGGTTAATCGTAGCTAAAAAGCAAGTGAAATTGGCTGTAAACCGCAATCACTGCAAACGACAATTACGCGAATATTTCCGCCTACATCAACAAGACATTATCGGCTTAGATGTGGTTATTTTAGTAAGAAAAGGCTTTGATGCTTTAGATCATGAAGCGATAGTACAAAGGTTAGATAAACTATGGAAAAGACTCATTCAATATGGTGTTTCCCCGCGTTAGCAGTTATCTGGCTTTATCGCCTATTAATAAGCCCATTATTAGGGCCGAGTTGCCGTTTTTATCCTACTTGTTCTCGATATGCAATACAAGCGTTGCAGCAAAAAGGATTGATACGCGGTAGTTGGTTGACTGTGAAAAGACTCTTGAAATGTCATCCGTGGCATTCAGGAGGATGTGATCCTATTTCCTGACAAAGTAAGGTAGAACATGGAACAATTACGATTTATTTTATTAGCGGTATTATTTTTAACAGGCTATTTGTTATATAAAACTTGGGGAGATGAACACACGCCACCGCCTGCCGCTATAGCGCCCATCGCCGCGATGACAACCACACAAGATGCCAATGCTTTACCTACCTTAAGTTCCCCTGGTACGACGACGGTCGCAACGAACAACACTATTGCAAAGCAAGCCGCACTCACTTCGCCAACAACTCGTGCGACCGGGCAAATGATACAAGTGAAAACGGACGTGTTGGATTTAGCAATCAATACCAACGGCGGCGATATTGTAGAAGCGCAATTGCCGACTTATCCACAACAATGGAATACACCGCAAAATCCTATCATCTTATTTAATAATGAAGACAGCACACGTTATTTGGCAAAAAGTATTTTAGTCGGTAAACAAGGGTATCCTGCTTCTTTAAGTAAAGATGCCGTATTTACAGCAGCGCAAACCAATTATGTCATGCAGCCCGGGCAAGATTCATTGCAAGTGGTATTAACATGGCAGGGCAATGGTGTGACGGTTAACAAAACGTATGTGTTTCATCGCGGCCAATTTACAGTCGATGTCAATTATCAAATACAAAATAGTGCTGAAACCGCATGGCAAGGAAACCTGTATTCGCAATTGATGCGTACTAATAATCCGCCGGTTGAAAAAAATGGTTTTACTCACGCCTACTTTGGCGCTTCGTTATCAGCGCCGGGTGACGATTATAAAAAAATCAGCTTTAAAACCATGGACAAATTACAACAAAATGGCGATCCCGTTTTATCAAATCCTTTAGTGAAAGGAGGATGGGTGGCGATGCAACAACATTACTTCTTATCCGCTTGGGTGCCACCTGCCGATGGAACACAACATTTTTATTCACAAGTGTATGCGGATGGATTATATACTGTGGGCATGATGGGGCCAGAAATTGATGTGGCACCAGGGCAGCAATATACAACACAAATGAAATTATATGTAGGGCCAGAAATCAAAGAACAATTAGAAGCGCTAGCACCGAATTTACATTTAACGATTGATTATGGATTCTTGTGGCCAATTTCCACCTTGTTCTTATGGATCATGACGTATATTTATAAAGTCATTGGCAATTGGGGTTGGGCTATTGTTATTTTAACCATTTTAATTAAAGCGGCTTTTTATAAATTATCTTCCATGAGTTATCGTTCCATGGCAAAAATGCGTGAATTACAGCCGAAAATGCAAGCATTAAAAGATCGCTTTGGCGATGACAAACAAAAGATGAGTCAAGCGACCATGGAATTATACAAATCTGAAAAGGTAAATCCGGCGGGAGGATGCTTACCGATTATCGTACAAATTCCATTTTTTATCGCATTATATTGGGTATTAGCTGAAAGCATTGCGCTACGACAAGCACCGTTTATTTTGTGGATCCATGATTTATCTATTCGCGATCCTTATTATATTTTACCGATCTTGATGATAGTCAGTATGTTTATTCAACAAAAAATGAGTCCGCCGCCACCGGATCCAATGCAGGCGAAAATGATGATGTTTTTACCCATCGTCTTCGGTGCCTTATTCATGATGTTTCCTGCTGGGCTGGTATTGTATTGGGTGGTGAATAATACCGTATCGATTTTACAGCAATGGTATATTACGAAGAGTTATGAGAAGTCACATAAACGGCGATAAAGGTGTATATGTGAATCTAAAGTCGGAACGTGAAATAAGTGAGATCTACCCCCTCTCCCGCGCAAGGAGTTTTGCTATTATAATGATACCATTTCGCGGGAGAGGGTTGGGGAGAGGGCATGGAAACATCTCGAAATACGAGATTTAATGTTGAAACATGAAAGTCGTCATTGCGAGCTTGCGAAGCAATCCAGTGAATAGCCCGCTATTTTACGATTTATCTCCTGGATTGCTTCGCAAGCTCGCAATGACGGGATCCGCCTATCAGAATATAACTTTACATCTTCGAGTATGTACGACATGAATGAGTCAACAACAAATCTATCGACTTCAAAACGAAATGCAGAAGACACTATCGTCGCACCCGCAACTGCGCAAGGAAAAGCTGGCATAGGTGTGGTTCGCGTATCAGGCCCTCTTTGTCAAAACATTGCAAAAACGATTGCGGGACAACTCCCGAAAATACGGCAAGCTACTTACAGTACATTCGTAGACAATCAACAACAATTAATCGATAAAGGGTTATTACTTTATTTCAAAGCGCCGCATTCCTTTACTGGCGAAGATGTTTTAGAATTTCATTTACATGGTAGCCCTGTATTATTAGACATGATGATACAAGCAATTTTACAGCAAGGCGCGCGGTTGGCAAG
>CBFGYT010000142.1:0-4618 GCA_965653065.1 uncultured bacterium
AGTGTTTCAGAGGCAGCAAAATAGCCTTTCTGACGGAGTAATAGGATCGCTTATCAGTTCATATCCAGGCATTGAGGGTGTAGTCGCACCATTCTGAGTTTTGGGTGTAGCCGCATCATTCTGAGCTTCTAAGTCACCATCATCGCCGTTTGATGAGCCAACAAATGCAGATGGAGCATCGCCTAAGAGCGGTTGTTCACCACCACAAGTATTTTCATAGAGTTCTTTTGCTATTACATAAAGCATATATACGCCAAACACGCCTGTCGTTATCATGCAAAACCAATAGAAGTAATAAATGTGGTCATCGCGTTTATACGTGGAGTCCAATAAATCAGGTTGTTCTGGTTGTGAGGAAGAAGCCCTATTTTCATTTATAACGTTCACCAGCGCGCTTATGTGCTGCGCGGATTTTGAAAAGAATGCCATATTGATACCTTCTATATTAGTTTAAAAAAGAGGCGATTGTATCATAATAATACGGCTAAAGAAAGAGGTTTTTTCATTTTGCCCAAGGCGTTGATATTTGGATAGCGCTCAGATTGAGTGCTTTTGCTATCTTGAGTAATGTTGCTTTATGCGGCATAGAGCCCGAGTTTAACAGTCGTGATAAGGATGGTTGTGGAATACCCGTCTTTTTTGAAAGTTGTGTTATTCCACCATGCTCGGTTATTACTTCTAATAAACTGTTCTTAAAAGCACGGATATTATGAGCCACAGCATCTAAATCATCGAAATGAATATAAGGGGCTTCAATTTTTTCTGGTTGATTACAATCAACAATTAAATCTTCTATATCTGCGATGATTTCATCTCGTTCTTGAGAGGAATCTTCTTCTGCCCACATTTTTATGAGATCGGCGACGCCTTCGAATTCTAAACCAGTTTGTACCGCTTCAATGATAAACTCTTCGGGCAGATTTTGATTACGCATTTCGATAGCAATTTTAAATAAGCTCATTTTTTCATGTGTCTGGCTACTCATCATTAATGATCCAAAAAAATAACTTATATAACAAATATAATATATATATCATATCGTGTCAAGAAGAACATGGCTGCATTTTAGAGCCAAGCGCTATTTTAGCAAACAAGTCACAGAATTAACTGAAGTTATCTGTAAAATAAAAGCCTCTGGCTCCAAAAAAGTTTAACTTTTTTGCTTGCCACTCCAAAAAAGTTATGCTATCATAAACAAAGTAGCTCTTTTTTTGGGGGTTAGTTATGTTAAAAAGGATCTTAGAACTTCATTTACCCCAAAGGCAAAATCTTTTTTTATGGGGAGCTCGAAAAACGGGCAAATCAACTTATTTGAAGCAATGTTATCCTGATAGTCAATGGATAGATTTGCTAAACAATGAAATATCGCTGCGCTACACGAAGGAACCACAGCTATTAAGACAAGAATTGCTCGCACAAAAGAATGCTGATAACACAAAGCCTATTATCATCGACGAAATCCAAAAAGTTCCTGCTTTATTAGACGAAATCCATTGGTTGATAGAAAATGATCCCTTACATCGTTACTTTATTTTATGCGGTTCCAGCTTACGACGGTTAAAACATGAAGGCGCAAATCTACTCGGTGGGCGAGCTTGGCGACAATTATTTTTACCACTATGTTACCCCGAAATGCCAAATTTTGATTTGCTCCGTATCTTAAATCATGGTTTAATCCCGGCGCATTATTTGAGTGAAACGGTCCCACAAAGATCTTTACGTGCGTATCTCACAGATTATCTTATTCCAGAAGTCCAATGGGAAAGTAGAATTCGTGAATTAGGTGCATTTACACGATTTATGGATGCGATTGCTTTCTGCAATGCTGAAATGCTCAATATGTCTAATATCGCTAGAGAAGCTGCTGTCAGTGTGAAAACAGTACAAGCCTACGTCGATTTATTAATAGATATGTTAATTGCTTATCTCATCTTTCCTTTTTCTAAAAATGACAGCCGACAACTTATCACCAGTACACCTAAATTCTACTTGTTTGATACTGGGTTAAGTCGTATTTTGCGAGGGCAATCAGTAGTGACACAACTTAAAGGACCGGAGATAGGTCATGCATTTGAACACTATATATTTTTAGAATTGTTAGCGTACAAAGAAATAAATAATGCTTTTTTTAAGATTCAATATTGGCGTACTAAGGCTGGAGTAGAAGTCGATTTTATCTTAGATAACGGTAGAGTGGCTATAGAAGTAAAATGTATATCTGGAGTAGAAAAATCAAATTTAAAAAGTTTGATCGCGTTTGCTAAAGAACATAATCCTGAGCGACTCATATTGGTTAGTTTAGATCCTAAAAAAAGAGTAGTCCAAATAGATGGGCTTCAGATTGAAATTTATCCTATTGAAGATTTTTTATTGGACTTATGGTCCAAACACATTCTTCCTGTATAAAATGAGTGATAGCTTTATCCGTAAGTACTTTTGCATCTCTACCCGAGCCAAAATAATAACGCTAAATGGTTAACCTACATTTTCTTTATCATAGTTAGCATATACTTTCATGGCTTGCATTTTTTCATTAAGAAGCATGACTTCTGCCGCCAATAGCCCGCGATTGATTTTATAGTACAACACCACAGTTTGCGGCGAAGTAAAAACATCTAATAGCTGAAAGTGTAACGTAGAAAATTTATTTAATTGGCGAGAGAAATAGTCGCGAAGATTATCTATGCCGCATACCATGCCACTGGAGATGCCTAAAACGTTTTGCACGATAGGAGAGCAAAATTCAATGTCAGCGGTATAATGCTGCATAATCAAATCTATATCATGCTTATTCCAAGCGGTAAGCCATTCATGAGCAAATTCCCAGGCATTATCTTTGGTGATCATAATAGTTTCCTCTTTTTAAAATGAAAAATGAAAAATGAATGTTCGCGCTCACCAATAACTACATTGGCCTCATGGTAGATGCTGTGGTAGCGGTAGCGGCATCAAAGTTTTTAGGAATTTAAAGCAAATGTTATATTCTTCTTAAGAAGAATATAACCGTATAGTATACTGAGAGGAAGCCATTAGGCCATCTTTATATAAGACATACTTTTTACATGCATAAAAATATAGTGGTTTTTTACGTGACTTCCGGCTGGACTTAAGGGGCTATGAGGTTGACAAAAGATTCTTTATGAATCATAATTGCTCTATATGAATCATTATGAGGGTTGCTTCTATGAATCACAAAATTCAAATTTCTGTAGATGATGAGCTTAACGATCTTATAAAAAGTGGTGCCGAGGACATGGGTTTATCCGTTAGTTCTTATGCGCGCTTAATATTACGCAGTATGCTACCTAAAAAAAGTAAAAAAACTAAAGGCTTATTAAATCAAGGTATGGAAGATATTAAAAAAGGGAGAGTTCACCCGATTACTCTTGAAAAGTTTAAAGAGCAGCTTGAAAAACTATGAGCTTATTTTTACAACAAACCACCTCTTTTAAGAAGAGCCTAAAGAAGTACGCACACGACAAAAAGCTGCTTAAAGAGTTAGAAAAGATTATCGATTTGCTGGTTAATGAAAAACCCATACCGCGTGAATATTTAGATCATCCGTTATCTGGTAAGTATAAAGGAGTCAGGGAGCTACACCTTAGACCAGATGATTTGTTACTCTATATTAAAGTGGAAGGAAAGAAGATCACCCTTGTTGCGCTGGGTAGTCACTCAGAAATTTTTTAAATAACGTAAGAGTTTTATCTGAACGAGAAACGCCGATTAAGACAACTTTTAGTCTCCCCTATTGTAGTAGAGGAGACTCAAGTTGTTAGGGCAAGGAAAATCATGTTGCAACTGTTTTTATAATTCCGAGATTAATTAAACGTTCCTATACTATAAGAAAACTCAATATAATGAATATACATGTTATTAGCTAAGATATTTATATGTAGGGATCCTTGGTTGATGCTGCTCATAGCTAAATCTAACACACCTTCTTTATAAAAAAGATGATGATTTTCATCTTTTAATCGCAAAGTTCCGGCTGATTTTCTTTTTAAAAAAAGACGAGTTTGTAGAGCGCTCTGTGCTGTTGTTGAGATACCATCATTATGAACTCGCAAGATTTCTTCAACTAAGATAGAGATTTGTTCTCTTAGAGTTACACTGGCATATGTAAAGCGTTCACAATTATGATTAACCCAGAGCATGCCTTCAGCATTGAGGACTATGTCACGAGTCTCTGGATGCGTGATATAGGGCATTAGCGCAAAATAATTTTTCAATGAACTTTGGTAGAAAGAATCTTTAGTTAATAACATCGTGCTCTCCCTGATATGCTTCGGCTTAAACAATATCTATCCTAGGCAAACTATTTATTTACGGTTCCTAAGTGTAAAAAAGAATAAGCCAGCTCATTATTACCAACGCATAGTTTCATTTTTTTTGTGGATATTTTTTGGGGGTGAGTTGCTATTAAGACCATAGATTCCATAATGTCTATTTGCTCTTGAGTAGGGTTTAGTAAACCTAACCGTTCTAAGATTGAAATAGCGGTGTAGTTGCTTAAAGATAATTTGTTGCTGAATTTCATGGTCATCTCCCTATATCCATTGCACACTTGTGTTGACCTCTTAATTAAAGCGCATTTACTATAATATGTATATTAAAT
>CBFGYT010000143.1:0-4611 GCA_965653065.1 uncultured bacterium
TGATAGAGACAATCACTTGAGGTTGTTATGCGCGTTTTTTTACGCACCCTATCACTGGTATTTTGTTTAAGCTATTTAACTTGTCTATCTGTGACCACTGCCGCACAACCGGCAAAACTCAGTCAACGCCCCGATATACAAGATTTTATTCGCATGATAGCAAAAAAAGATGGTTTTGATGTCAATTATTTAAATAATTTATTTAATCACGTAGAATTACAACCTCGAGTGATTGTCTCTATCAGCCATCCGGCTGAAGCTAAAGATTGGGATTTTTACGAGAATTTCTTTATTACGAATGAGCGCATAGAGCAGGGATATCATTTTTGGCAACATCATGCTAAAGAGTTAAGCGCTATTCAAAATAAATATGGCGTTCCATCTTCTGTGATTGTCGCTATTTTAGGCGTGGAAACTTTCTATGGTAAAAAACAAGGCGATTATCGCGTCATAGATGCTTTAACCACATTGGCATTCCAATACCCTCCTAGACAAGCTTTCTTTCGTCAAGAATTAGCCGAGTACTTACGCTTAATCCGCGAACATCATTTGGCTCCCATGGAATTAAGAGGATCCTATGCCGGCGCTATAGGGCAACCACAATTCATGCCTAGCAGTTATCGTTATTATGCTGTTTCTTATGCTGGCTCGCATTATGTCAATTTACAGAAAAATACTGATGATTCTATGGCCAGCATTGCCAATTATTTAAAGAAAAATGGCTGGCGACGCGATCAACCGATTGCCGCTAAAGTCACGATTAATAATAAGAATTTTATTAATTCTGTCACACCTAATGTTCCTCCCACACAAACATTAGACCAATTGCGTAAAGCGGGATTAGCGATAGATGATCAATATGATGCCGATCTAAAAGGCAATATTGTCATGCTCAGCATGCCCACACAACCGTTGTATTATCTAGGATTCAATAATTTCTATACTATCATGCGTTATAACACCAGCGTGAACTATGCTATGGCTGTTTACACACTGAGTAATATTTTAGATCGCTGTTGGCAGCAGAAAGCAGAAGTGTGTGGGGTGTAGAGTGCTATTTTTATTATAAAATAGGTGTATTCCCGTTCGATTTTCGAAATGCGAATATAGGTTAGTATTGTCGTATATTGTCATCCCCGTGCACACGGGGATCCAGCGAAAGTGGCACAAATCACCGGTTATTCCTGGATCCCCGCGTGCGCGGGGATGACAGTCCGCGGGGATGACAGTCCGCGGATATGATAACGCTACTTCGCAGTGAAATCAGTACGTATTACTTCTTCTTCCCATTCACTAAATCTTTATATTCTTTCGAATCTGGGTAATTATAAGCAAGCACTTGTAACGTTCTATTGGCCGGATCCTCTAAGCCTAATTTTTGATACGATTTCACCATCAACGCCAACGCCGGTACAACCGCAGGCGCTTGTTGATAATCTTGCACTACCACATTGGCGCGATTGGCCGCGGCAACATAAGCGCGATGATCATAATAGAATTTAGCAATGTTATATTCCGATTGCGCTAACATATTACGTAAATATATCATACGGCTGCGTGCTGCAGGCGTATAAGGACTATCGGGATAACGACGTACTAATTCACCAAAATCAGCGAACGCTTCTTTAGCAGCCCCTAAATCCCGAGTGGAGATATCTAAATTGACTAATCCAGATCCTAAACCACGATTGACTGTGGTATTAGCAATCCCTTTCATATAATAAGCATAATCGACGTGCGTGCCGCGCGGGTAAAGATGGATATAACGATCGGCCGCCGCTGCCGATAAGGCATAATCATTGGTCTTATAATATGCATAAATAATATTTAATTGCGATTGTTCTTCATAGGGACTAAATGGGTATAAAGCATCTAAGCCTTCGAAATGATCCACCGCATCTTTATAACTGCCTTTTGCCAGTGCCGTATCGCCATCTTTGAAGATTTTCTCGGCCGATTGACCTTTGTAAATATCGGCAGGTGTTTTGGTGTCTTCTGAACAACCCGTTAATAAGGTGATTACCAACGCAATGGCCAGCCAATATTGTTTTTTCATGCGGTATTCCTTTGTGTTTAATATATAGGCATTTTTTAAATGCACGCATTCAATCAAAGTGCATTATACGAAAATTTACGACAAAAAACAGGGGGCCAAGGCTATTTTTAAATAATTGTTGTTTTTATTTATTTTTTATTCTTAATGGAATATAATAGGTTATCCAACATTTTCATGTTATAGTATTCGGATCAATCTCTTAAATATTGGGATATTTATTATGGCGACCTCTATTAAACACGATCAAGACTTAAGGAACTATTTTCAACAAGAAGCTTTAGACTCATGGAAAAGATATCAAGAAACAGGTCTTCATCTGACAGGCAAAGAAGTGCGTGATTGGCTTAATGATTGGCATAATAGCTATAACAAAGAAATTCCTCTTTGTCACAAGTAAAAGTAGAATATGAATGACTAACACTAAAATACAATTATCCGCAACCGTACCCTTAGAGTGGGCCGGCTATCGTTTAGATCGCGCTGCGGCTTTATTATTCTCTGATTTTTCACGCAGTCAATTACAAAAATGGATTAAGGCTGAAGCGTTATTGTGTAACGGTAAACCCATCAAAGGCAAAGAATTATTAAAAGGCGGCGAAAGTTTAGTTTTAAATGCCGAAGTCACTGAAGAAGTTTCTGCTGAAGCAGAAGACATTGCATTAGACATCGTATATGAAGATGAGAGTTTGTTGGTTATCAATAAACCGCCCGGATTAGTAGTACATCCCGGCGCGGGTAATCGACAGCATACATTATTAAATGCTTTGTTACACCACTGCCCTACGTTAAATACCTTGCCGCGCGCTGGTTTAGTGCATCGTTTGGATAAAGACACCAGTGGTTTATTAGTGATTGCTAAAACGCTACCTGTACACACGTATTTAATTCGCCAAATGCAAAAGCGTTTGGTGAAGCGCGAGTATTTAGCGTTATGCCAAGGGTTAATCACCGCAGGAGGGACTATCGAAGCGCCGATTGGTCGCCATCCACATGCTCGCATTAAAATGGCCGTAACAGACAGTGGCCGCGAAGCAATAACGCATTATCGCGTGTTACAAAAATTTCGTGCCCATACTTTATTGCGTGTGCAATTAGAAACAGGACGTACCCATCAAATCCGCGTGCATTTGGCACATATTCATCACCCGATTGTCGGTGATGTAACTTATGGCAGCCGTCCTAAGTTTCCTAAACAAGCCAGCGCTGAATTACTCGGTGCTTTACAACAATTTCATAGGCAAGCCTTGCATGCAACTTATTTGGAATTAACACATCCTGTGAGCGGCGAAAGTGTTTCTTGGTCTAGAGATTGCCCTGAAGATATGGCAAAGTTGTTGGCGTTGTTAAAAGAAGATAGTATGTAAGAGCTGTTGACAGTTTATTTGCCGACTACAAAATACGAAGTTAGGTTCTAATAGTTAGCACCCGGCATTGCAGGCTTGTTGTGAGCTGAACATCATTTAATCTTGGATTAAGCACAGATCCTTAATTTCACCTCGATCTACCCCCTCTCCCGCGCTAGGCGCTTTGCCGGTATAACGACGCTTTTTGCGGGAGAGGGGGTAGATCTCGCTTATCTCGCATTTCGACTTTAGATTCACATATATACCTTCATCTCAAAACACAAAATGTGTTATCCACAATCGTATAAACCTCATCAACACCAATCTGCTGAATAAAATCATCATCGTGAGAAATCACCATCATCGCCGCAGGATATTCTCGCAATACGCTAATAAGATGTTGCCTCATCTCTAAATCTATATTATTGGTAATTTCATCCAACAATAATAATTGCGGTGTGGCTGCCGCTATCTGCGCTAACGCCAACCGCACTTTTTCACCCCCTGATAACCATTTAACTGCCGTAGTCACTTCTTCATTTTTACGAAATAAAAAGCTTTGTAAATGATAGCGTATTTCAGCCAGTGTCCAATGTGGCGCACGCTCTTCTATTATTTCTATCGCCGTTTTCTCTAAGGATAAAGTGCTATAATGTTGATCTAAATAGCCCATACTCACTTTAGAAGAAATCGTCCATTCTCCAGACTTAATAATATTAGGATCATTCAAAATAGCTTTAAACAAAGTCGACTTGCCACTGCCATTATTGCCTTGAATAGCCACCCGTGCATTGGCACGTAAAGAGAAATGAATATGATTTAAAATAGTCTCTTCTCTTCGATACCCAATAGCGCCTTCTTGGATCGTAATAATCGTTTTATCGCTACTTTGTGCGGTTAATGAAAACTTAGGTACAATCATTTCTGGCATCGATAAGGATGATAATTGTTGTAATAGATCTTGCTTTTGCTTCCCTATCGCTGTTTTTTTACGTCCAGACGTTTCTTCAGCGCGTAAGGCTTTTGCTTTACTGACAATAGTTGGCCATTTGCGCTTTTCAATATTTTTTTCTCCCTGCCTTTTACTATTAGCCGCGCGCTTTTGTTCCCGCATCAAATCTTGATGCGTTTTATTTTTTTCCTTTTTTAAAAAAGATAACTGCTGTTGAATCGCATTATATTTTAATTGCTTTTCAGCTAAATAATCGTCAT
>CBFGYT010000144.1:0-4570 GCA_965653065.1 uncultured bacterium
CATTAGCATTAAAAGAAGTGATGAAGCGTGCGGAATTAACGACGAAACATCAAATCGTCTTAGAACCTTTATCGATCCGTCAACGCATGACAGAAGTATTAGATAAAATCCGCCAAATCGAATTTGCCGAATTCTCTACTTTATTTTCTGCCAAAGAAGGCAAGTTAGGCGTCGTTGTTACCTTCATTGCCGTTCTTGAATTATTGAAACAATCGTTAATCGATATCGTGCAAACTGAAATTTATGGCACGTTACATGTCAAAGCACTTGCAGCCTTACCGGAGTAACTTAAATGGAAAATAATGAATTAAAAAATATTCTCGTCAGCGTATTATTAAGTGCCAGCGAACCGTTAACAATAGAGCGCATTGCACAAGTGTTTGACGAAGAAGTGCGCCCTGATAATAAAGTTTTAAAAGAAGCGTTACATGAATTAATAGACAGTTCTTTTGCCGATCTGTTAGATATTAAAGAAGTGGCTTCTGGGTATCGCGCACAAATTAAAGCGCAATACGCGCCGTATATTATTAAACTGTGGGAAGAAAAGCCCAGCCGTTATTCGCGTGCCTTTTTAGAAACTTTAGTGTTAATTGCTTATCGACAACCCATTACCCGTGCGGAAATTGAAGAAGTGCGTGGTGTGGCAGTGAATCCCAACATTTTAAAAACTTTCTTTGAGCGCGAATGGATCCGAGTGATTGGCCATAAAGAATTACCCGGCAAACCTGAATTATTGGCAACGACCAAAAAGTTCTTAGATTATTTTAATTTAAAAAGCTTAGATGAATTGCCCACATTAGATGAAATTCATAATTTAGATCAAGCGGCAGCAACGTTAGAGCAACAATTGGAATTAGATATACAGCCGATAGCGGATAATTCAGATGAAGAAAAGAATGAAGAAGCTAGTGCAACTGCCGAAGTGGTTAGTGAAGATGAAGTTAAAGATACAGCGGATGAAGATGTGCGAGAAGAATTAGTCGTTGTTACCGATGAAGAATCCATTGAAGAAGAGTTATCCGTGACAGACGATGTCGATGATGAAGAATCTTTATCTATCACAGCCGATGTCGATAATGAAGATCAAGCAGAATTGCAAATAGCGGCCGATATTGCTAATGAAGAAATGATTAAAGAAGAGTTACTCATGGCAGTAACGGAGTCTATTGAAGAAAGCAATCGTGAAGAATTGGTTACAACGGAATCTTGATCGGTACTTTTTAGCGCGAAACGCGGAATTTAACACGAAACATGAAAGCCGTCAGTTATTCCCCTGAATTGCTTCGCAAGCTCGCAATGACGATATCTAACTACCTCAACATAAATAACTGACATCTTCTTGACAGATAATAGGTACCCCCATGACTGATCGCATTCAAAAAGTTTTA
Source organism: uncultured bacterium (assembly GCA_965653065.1). GTDB lineage: Bacteria > Pseudomonadota > Gammaproteobacteria > UBA1113 > UBA1113 > VFKP01. The sequence goes on from CBFGYT010000144.1 coordinate 1,389, forward strand.
GCAGCTCAAGGCATTGCCTCTAGACGACAAATAGAGCAATGGATCCAACAAGGCCGCATTACTGTCAATGGTATTCTCGCTACTTTAGGTATGAAGATTACTGACAGCGATGTTATTTGCATCGATAATAAAGTAGTGACATTAACCCCCGCAGAAAATACGGAGGTTGCCATATTGCTATATCATAAACCCATCGGAGAAGTGTGCACACGTCATGATCCAGAAGGTCGTGATACGGTATTTGCACATTTGCCTGCATTAAAGCAAGGCCGTTGGATTGCCATAGGGCGATTGGATTATAATACCTCTGGATTATTATTATTTTGTAATGAGGGTGAAATAGCCAATCGTTTAGCGCATCCGCGGTATGGCTTTGAACGAGAATATCGCGTACGTATTTATGGCGAAGTGACGCCAGCGATGATACAACGTTTACAAAACGGCGTAGAATTAGAAGATGGGCCTGCTAGTTTCAAAAAAATTATTCCATTACAAAAGTCAGGCCGTAATCAATGGTTTATCGTTATTTTAAATGAAGGCCGCAATCGTATTGTGCGGCGCTTGTGGGCATCGCAAGATGTGCAAGTGAATAAATTAGAACGTGTGCGTTTTGGTGATATTAGCTTACCGGATGATTTAGATGTGGGCGAATATCGATTGTTGAAGCAAGATGAAGTTCGGGATATAATGGGATCGTTAGCTTAGCTTTTAAGGATTGAGGATTTATAGCGTTACTTGAACTTTTAAAGCATTTAGATTTTTAAAAGTGTTTAGACAAGTTATTTTATGCTATGCCGGTTAGTAATCGTCATTGCGAGGAGCAAGCAATCCACCGTATATATGTGAATCTAAAGTTGAACCGCGAGATAAGCGAGATCTACCCCCTCTCCCGCGCAAGGAATTTTGCTGTTATAATAATACCATCGCGCGGGAGAGGGGGTAGATCGAGGTGAAATTAGAGCTCTGTGCTTAATCCAAAATTAAATGATGCTCAGCACATAACAAGCTAAAATCGCGCATCTTCAAGTGCGTTTGATATACTCACAAAAGCAGGTGCCAAAATGACCGACAATTTCTTTAAAAAAATGTTTCCATTGCTACTAGTCCTCTTCATCGATAGCATGGGGATGGGATTATTTTTTCCAGTATTAAGTAGTTTGATCATCGATCCGTCATTGCACTTTTTGCATCATGAGTATTCTACTGAAAGCAGACAATTTATTTATGGTGTCGTTTTATCCATCTATATGTTCGCATGGTTTTTTGGTGCAGCACTCTTAGGCGATGTTTCTGATTTCATCGGCCGTAAAAAATCATTATTAATTTGTTTATTGGGTGCAGCCTTAGGGTATTTCGGTGCAGGCTTAGCCGTCACTTTCAAAAGTCTAACTTTAATGATCATCGGCCGTCTCATTGCTGGTTTTACCGCCGGCAGTCAAGCGATTGCCCAAGCAGCGATTGTTGATGTCAGCACAGACATCACTAAAAGCCGTAATATGTCATGGATGATTTTTACTTTGTCATTAGGTTTTTTAGTAGGCCCTATCATAGGTGGCGTATTGTCTTCTGCCAAAGTATTGCCTTGGTTTAACTATTCCATGCCTATGTATTTTGCCATGTTGATCTCTTTAATCAATATGGGCTTGCTAGTCTATTTCTTTGATGAAACTTTTATCTCTAAACAAAAGGTCAAATTGCGTTGGATGCATGCCATTCATATTTTCACTTCGGCATTTAAGCACAAACAAGTGCGCGGCTTATCACTCGTACTATTATTAATGCAATTAGGCTGGGGGGCTTATTTTAGCTTTATTGTGACTTTCTTGGTGATTTTATTTCACTTTACCGCATTAGAATCAGGATTGTTTTTAGCGCTAATGGCGGTAGGCTTTAGCAGTGGTAGTGGGCTATTTAATCGTTTATGCTTAAAGTGGATGTCTCTAACGCAATCGGTTATTGTTAATTTCTTCATTGCCGGTGCCATGATTTTATTGATGATAGTCACCCAGTCTTTAGTCATAGCGCTTATCACTGCCGTGGTCGATGGTGCGGCCATTGCTATTGTCTATGCCAATATATTAACTTTATTTTCCAATCAAGTGAGCCGCGAAGAGCAGGGCTGGGTCATGGGTATGACGGGTGCCGTCGGTGCTTTTTCCTTCGGCCTAATTGCGGTTGTGGGCTCTGTGATCTCTTTATTAGGCATTAATGCGCCATTGGTTGTTGGGGGGGTATGCTTAATTGCCGGAGGAATTCTGCTAAAATATGTACCAATTAAGCAAGAATCACAAAATTTAGCGACCGGTTAGTTGTTTTTTTAACTAAAATTCAGTACACTTCGCTGAGGTTTTAATAACCTTATATTATTATTATGCGGAGAATAAGATGTCAGCTTTTTTTCACACTCAAAATGAATCCACACAAAATCCCTCAAAGTTTGTTCTTTTTACTAACGCAGATAAATCTGAAGGGACTCATACGATTAAAGTAGAATCATTAAATAGAGACGTTACTTTTACGGTCAAGAATACATCCTCAGACAAAGTCAAATTAGAATCCTGTGAGGTTACTTTTTCAGAAGAGTTAGATGATGATACAGTTATGGCTTTTTTAGTAGAATTAACTTTATTAGAAGCAACAACTTCTAACTCACAATACAGCATAGTTAAAGTAGCTGTGCTTAACAACTTGGGTGCGAAAGCTGCACCTAATGATAAAGCCGGTCAAAAAAGAGAGATAACAGAAATGCAGTCGAGGGTGACGCAAGCATTGGAAAAGAATGAACGCTATCTAGCGCTAATTGCAACCCCGCGAGATAACGATGGAGAAGAACAATCCGATGAGTCGGATGAATCCAGTGATGACGAACATACTGGTCGCAATCCATTTGATACATCGAAAGGACCTGGACAATAAACGCATATTTTAAATCAAAATGCATCGATATCGTCAATAGAAGCAATCATTTACTTTTCCCCCACATTTCATGCTAAAATACTCCCATAACATCGTTAGAGGGAGTTTTAGCAATGAAATGCAAAATCGTGATCGTTTTATGTAGTTTAGTGGCTCTGGTAGCCTGTTCTTCAAGTAGCACAGATAAGAATAGCACTCCGGCAGCAACACCGGTGCCAGCGGCAAAGCCAGCCAAAAAAAGCTCAATGTATGATGGCATTCAAAGC
>CBFGYT010000145.1:0-4526 GCA_965653065.1 uncultured bacterium
ATCGTGACATTGGCACCAACGCCTCCCGCATCGCGAAATTTAAAAATGGTTTCTTTAAAAGAGTCTAGGGGTGATTCTGTTCTATCGTAAAAGACGAGGATATTTGTTTGTTTAGCGAAGTTAGCATGGATAAGCGGCGATAAACTGTGGGCGATAGAGTTACCGACGACTGTTAATTTATACATTCGTTACTCTCAGACAGTCTCTAGATCCTTACTGTAGCGATAATCATTTTCTGCACTCGTAGTGGTTTGTGAATTCTCTTTCTCTGCCGTCAATCCATCTATCTGTTGATACACGCCTTTTTGACTTAAAACCACAACAGGCGTTTTAATTAAAATCTTGAAATCCATTAATAATCGCCAGTTTTGCACATACCAAACATCGTATTCTAAACGTTCTTCATAAGGCAAAATATTACGACCACTGACTTGTGCCCATCCGGTTAACCCTGGTCGCATTTGTAAACGTATCGCTTGATGTGGTGTGTATTTTTCAGCTAAACATAATATGGGCGGTCTGGGGCCAACCAAGGACATTTGTCCTCGTAAAATATGTAGAATTTGCGGAAATTCATCTAAACTTGTTTTGCGCAAAAATTGACCGAAGCGGGTGATGCGGTCATCTTGCGCACTGAGCGCTAAGGTATACGCATCGGCATTCACCACCATGGTACGGAATTTCCAGCACTTAAACGGTTTCCCCCAACGTCCCATACGCTCATCACGATAGAAAATAGGGCCTTTAGAGTCTAGTTTGATGCATAAGCCAATAATAGGCGCAAAAAGCATAAAAAAGGGCAATAATAGCAATGAAACGGTAATATCCATACCTCTTTTGATTATTAATTGAACAGGATGTTTGGCTTTTTCTTTTTTCATAGGAAAATACCTGTGGTAAAAACTGTTCATAGTTTAAGGGAAAATAGAGAAAATTGCAAATGGGCTTTTCTCAGATTGTCTAATAAATACTCTATAGAACCATGAGGTCAGCTACAAATCGACAGTTGTTTTAATCTATACCAATTTGGTTTCTGAAGAGTTAGTAGATGAACCGTTTTTTCATTACTGTATCGATTTTGGAGAGTTTTTAGAAGGTGATTTCAACTTGAGGCATGAAACTTGAATATAATCTGGATCCCCGCGTTCGCGGGGATGACAATACTCTAAGTGCTACTTATTCGGAGTTAGATTAGAGTAAAACTACTCTGCCACCGTCACAGGCGCTTGATCCATACGGTCTACTAATTCAATAATGGCAATCGGTGCGCTATCGCCCGGTCTAAAGCCACATTTTAACACGCGCGTATAACCGCCATTTCTGGCTTGAAAACGTGGGCCAATTTCATTGAATAATTTGGTCACGGTTTTACGATCACGCAAACGATTGAAGGCTAAACGACGATTGGCCACAGAATCCACTTTAGCTAACGTAATCAATGGCTCGACAATACCGCGCAAATCTTTCGCTTTAGGCACAGTTGTAGAAATAATTTCATGCGTTAACAATGAAACGGCCATGTTCTTAAACATAGCTTTACGATGAGTGCTGGTACGATTTAATTTTCTACCACTATTACGGTGTCGCATTTTTTTATCCTTCCACGTTCAATTTATGATTTATGACTGTCGTCATGCTGTGCTGCAGCGGCTCGTTTTGCAAAATCATCATCCGAGCGAGCAATACGCTTGGGTTGTACCCAATTTTCAACACGCATACCCAAGGACAATGAATTCGCCGCTAAAATACTCTTAATTTCTGTCAATGACTTTTTACCTAAATTAGGAGTCTTCAATAAATCTGTTTCCGTACGTTGAATCAAATCGCCGACAAAGAAGATATTCTCTGCTTTTAAGCAATTGGTGGAACGCACTGTTAATTCTAAATCTTCAATCGGACGCATTAATAAAGGATCTAAATTTTGTAATGCATTGGCGCCACTGCGACCATGCACATCTTTTAAATCCACAAACGCGGCTAATTGTTGTTGCAATAAATTGGCAGCATTACGGATCGCTTCATCCGGAGATAACGCGCCATTGGTTTCTAATTCGATAACCAGTTTATCTAAATTAGTACGTTGTTCCACACGCGCATTTTCAACACGGTACGTCACACGTTTCACTGGTGTAAACGAAGCATCTACTAACAAAGCGCCGATAGGTTTTGCTTCTTCTTCGTCTTGATAACGATTGATTGCCGCATGATAACCGCGACCCATCACTAATTTTGCTTCTAAATCAATAGAACCATGTGAAGATAAGTGGGCGATTACATGATCTTTATTGATGATTTCAACATCATGATCGGTTTCAATATCGCCTGCATACACAATGCATGGCCCTTTCTTATTAAGACGTAAAGTCGCTTCACGACGCGCATGCATCTTGCATGCCAAGCCTTTTAAGTTTTGTAGAACTTCGATGACATCTTCTTGCACGCCTTCCATAGGGCTATATTCATGCAATACATTAGCAATCTTCACTTCAACAATTGCGGCACCCGGCATAGACGATAATAGAATACGACGTAATACATGGCCTAAAGTGTGGCCATAACCGCGTTCTAAAGGTTCTAATGTAATTTCATACGTACTACGACCTACTTCTCTGACAACGATATTATTCGGTGCCAATACTTCATAGGGATTTTGCTGTTCATACGCTCTTTGCTCATTGCTCATTTGCAACATGGAATACTCCCAATCGGTTAAACCAATTCATTAACGTGAATAAAATTCAACTATCAAATTTTCATTAATTTCTAATTGCACTTCGTCGCGCTGTGGGATGGTGTTAAAGGTACCTTTAACTGCAGCCACATCGACTTCAACCCACGCAGGGAATCCTAATTGTTGTTGGCTTTCTAACGCGGCGCGAACACGTAATTGCCCTTTTGCTTTTTCTTTCACTTCAATCACATCGCCTGCTTCGACTAATGCAGAAGGAATATTAACGATATGTCCATTCACCAGAATTAAGCGATGCCCCACCATTTGTCTGGCTTCTGCACGTGTGCTGGCAAATCCCATACGATACACAACGTTATCTAAACGACGTTCTAACAATTGAATTAAGTTAGTGCCGGTAGAACCCTTAGCACGAGATGCTTTATCCATAAAACGCTTAAATTGACGTTCTAACATGCCGTAAATACGACGCAATTTTTGTTTTTCGCGTAACATGGTGCCGTACGTAGATAAACGACCACGACGTGCCGCTTTTTGTCCAGGAACCATTTCCATATTACATTTAGATTCTAATGATCTTAATTTGCTTTTTAGCATTAAATCGATGCCTTCACGACGCGCTAAGCGACAAGTAGGACCTGTGTATTTTGCCATCTATTTATCAACTCCTCTTTATTCTGCTAGATTACACGCGTCTTTTCTTGCGTGGTCTACACCCATTATGCGGTAACTTGGTTACATCTTTAATCGCGGTGACTGCCAATCCTAAAGTCGCTAATGCGCGCACAGCAGATTCACGACCAGGACCAGGACCTTTCACCATCACAATTACATTTTGTAACCCATATTCTATCGCTTTTTTACCCGCGATCTCGGTCGCCACACTGGCTGCATAAGGGGTACTTTTTCTAGAACCACGAAATCCTGAACCACCCGCCGTTTGCCAAGCGATCACATTACCTTGCTTATCTGCAAAAGTAATAATCGTGTTATTGAAAGTAGCTTGAATGAATACCATTCCATCCACTACTTTTCGCTTCGCCTTGCGGGGCGCTTTTTTTGTTGCTACTTCAGCCATAATTCTCTATTCCACACCTTTATTTGTTTTATGCTGCTGCCGTACTAGTACGGTTGCGCCCTTTACGCGTACGTGCATTGGTCTTGGTTCGTTGTCCACGGACAGGAAGACCACGACGATGACGCACACCACGGTAACATCCAATATCTTTTAATCGTTTAATATTGGTGGCAACTTCGCGACGTAAATCCCCTTCGACGACATATTGCGCTTTGGCGATACATTCACGAATACGTTCTACTTCTTCTTCTGATAAATCTTTAGCTTTACGCTGTCCTTCCACTTCGGCTGCTTGGCAAATTTTTTCCGCCAAAGTCCGGCCTATACCATAAATAGCGGTCAAAGCAATGCGAATATGTTTATTCGGTGGAATATTGACACCGGAAATTCGAAACATGGACTACTCCCAACTTTATATTTAATCTAAAAAATAGCCGCTAAGAATACCTGTTTTTGTGAGAAAAAGCAAGTATTTCTTTGCACCATTATTACCCTTGTCTTTGTTTATGTTTAGCATCGCTACAAATAATACGCACCACGCCTTTACGCTTGATGACCTTGCAGTTTCTGCACATTTTTTTTACAGACGCTCTTACTTTCATGATCCGCTCCAAACTTTAACTTTTAATAAACCCGCGATTATACGACAATAGCCCTACTCATCGCAATAAACCGGCTCCCGGCTTATTTTTTCCTTTCATATTGGCCTTTTTCAGCAATGACTCATATTGTACTGACATCATATGCGCTTGTATTTGT
>CBFGYT010000146.1:0-4516 GCA_965653065.1 uncultured bacterium
TACCCCTATCGTTGCTAACACATTCGCTACATTAAATTGACCTAATAAATTGGTATGTGCTTTGATTTCACCAATCGGTGTGACCACTTCAAATTCTAATCCGTGTTGTGATAAATGCACTTCTCTCGCATACAATTGCGGAATATCATTTAATCCCGCAATAGGTTTATCGCCGACTGAATACGCTAATTTACTGAGATTACTCGGCAGTGTTTTTAATAAATCAAATCCAAATTCATCAGCCGCATTAATAATAGCGACTTTTAATCCGGGATGGGTAAATAATTTACGTTTTGCTTTGGCATACGCTGCCATCGTATGATGATAATCTAAATGATCACGTGTTAAGTTCGTTAATACGCCCATATGCATATGCAATCCCGAAATTCGTTTTTGCTCTAAAGCGTGAGAAGATACTTCCATAGCAATGGCACGCGCGCCTTCATTTAGCAACTGATGGCAATAGCGATTTAACGTAATCACATCGGGCGTTGTATGCGTGGATGTCATTAATTCTGATCGCATACCATAACCTAAAGTCCCTATGACACCACACGGCAATTGCAACATACGCAAGGCTTGCGCAATATATTGTGTCGTAGAGGTTTTACCATTGGTTCCGGTTACGCCGATAACGGCTAACTGCTTTGACGGATCATCAAAAAAGCGTTTGGCAATAGTGCCTATAATTTCATCAATTCGTGGCACAGGCAATAAAGGAACATTGGGATCCCAACCTTGTAAGTGTTGTACCGGTAATCCTTGACCATCGGCAATTTCATATAATACAGCAGCAACCCCTTTCTTTAAGGCATCGCCTACAAATTGGCGGCCATCGCTGATTTCACCGCGACGAGCAATAAATAAATCACCTGGTTTAGCCAGGCGACTGTCTTCGCACAAATTTTCAATGATGGGATCATGCTCAGTAGGCAGATCAGTAAAATCTTTACATAGTTGGCTGAGTTTAATCATTCTTTACTCTATATCTCGGGGGTTTTGCGCTATATATGTGAATCTAAAGTCAAAATTTTAGTTTGCTGTGTACTGAACATCATTTAATCTTGATTTAAAGCACCGCTCCTTAATTTCACCTCGATCTCACGTTTCTACTTTAGATTCAGCTACATTATCCTCTTTATCTGGCGCAATATCCAGTGTTCTGAGCGTATTTCCCATGATTTGACTGAAAATAGGCGCCACCACTTGTGCACTATAATAGCCTTTATGGGGATCTTGCAACACTATCATCACAATAACGCGTGGATTCGAGGCGGGTGCGCCGCCCGCAAAAAAGGCAATATGGTGCTTAGCATCATAGCCATTAGGCCCTAGCATCCGCACAGTGCCCGTTTTACCAAAAACTCGATAGCCGGGAACTTGTGCTTTAACCGCTGCATCGGTTATCACCTTTTCTAACATATCTTTGACTTCAGCAGCAATTTTAGGATCCATAACACGCTCACCTTGAAGAGGTGAAGAAACTTTAACCAAACTAACTGGCATCTTAATACCACCGCGTGCGATGGTGGCATAAGCATTCGCCACTTGTAACGGCGTTGCCGATAACCCATAACCAAAAGAAAACGTTGCTAAACCAAAATCAGACCATTTATGTAAAGGTAAACTCCCCGCAGATTCTCCAGGAAAACCGCTCCCTGTCACTTGACCATAACCTACTTTATGCAATAATTCCCATAAACTATTAGGCGGCGTGGTTAAAGTTAATTTTGCCGTTCCTACATTACTGGATTTGACCAACACCGTCGTCACATCTATAACTCCATCATTGCCTTCGGGATCGCGTACCACATGGCCATTTAATACAAACCATCCGGGACTCGTATCCACCAATGTGTTGGGTGTTACTTTGCCTTGTGCTAACACATTGTCAATACTAAATGCTTTCGTCGTAGATCCGGGTTCGAAGACATCGGTCACACACCGGTTGCGTAACGTATCGCTTCTAGGATCCACCGTTTGATTGGGATTATAAGATGGTAAATTCACCATCGCTAATACTTCGCCGGTTTTGATATCTAACACAATCGCAGAGCCCGCCGTTGCTTGGGCTTGTTCCATGCCATCTGCTAAATCACGATAGGCCATGTATTGAATACGATGATCAATACTCAAAGCCAATTCTTTACCCGATTGTTCTGATTGCACTGTCCCTAATAAAGATACCACATGCCCCATACCATCTTTTAATACGCGCTCTTTCCCTGGCGTTCCTTCTAGCCATTGATTATACGCCAATTCCATTCCTTCTTGACCTTGGTTATCAATATTAGTAAAACCTATTAATTGTGAAGTGACATCCGATTCTGGATAATAGCGGCGATACTCCGCTAGACTATGCACACCTTCTAAGTGTAAATCCATAATTTGTTTGGCTAACTGCGGCGAAATATGTCGCTTTAAGTAAACGAATTCTTTATTATCATTCGATTTAAGTCGTGCTTGTAATACGGGAACACTGTCATTTAATAAGTGTGATAAGGCTTTGAGATTATCATCCGTAGGCGTAAATTCTTGTGGATCGACCCAGATAGAAGCAACTCGTGTGGTAATCGCTAATGGGTAATTATCTCTATCGGTAATCATGCCACGTAAAGCTGGACGCTCAATAATTCGTTGGCTACGTGCTTCACCTTGTTTTAATAAAAAAGAACGATCTAATACCGTTAATTGTACGAATCTAAATAATAAACCGAGAAAAGCAATCCCTAAACAAATTAATACAATGACCCAGCGCCATGTGTGGCGTGTATACGCATTCACTATTCCACCATAACAATGTTTTTATTGCTGGGCACTTGCATATTCAATTTGCTTTCGGCAATCGTTTGCACACGACTTTGTTGTGACCAAGTCGCTTGCTCTAACAATAATTGCGAATGGGCAATCGTCATATCGTCGAATTGTTGGCGATTATATTGCAATTGACTGGTTAATTGTCGTTCATGGCCACGCATATAAATAATGCCTAACATACTGGCTAATATCAATATGGCAAATAACATTGCCACTAAGACTTCTTTTTCTAACATAAAATCCTTGATACGACCTTTGGTAAAATCACTTGATAAAATTGCTCTGGCTACTGCACTCATTTTATTTTCTCCATTACTCTTAATACAGCGCTACGTGCACGAGGATTTTGCTTAATCTCCTCTTCACTGGCCCGGATCGCTTTTCCTTTTTTTAATTTCGGCAGCACCTCGCTACCTCGGATCGGTAATCCTTTAGGGTAAGGATCGCTCTTTACGCCTTGTTGGATAAACCGTTTCACTAACCTATCTTCCAATGAATGAAAACTGATAATCGCTATCTTTCCATTCATGGCCAGCACGTCTAAAGCATGCTGTAAAAAAAACTCTACTGCTTCCAATTCACGATTAATGTGAATGCGGATCGCTTGAAACACGCGCGTTGCCGGGTGTTTCGTCAAACGCCATTGCTTAGACTTAGGCACCATATCACTGATCAACTGCGCTAATTGCTGCGTCGTTGTCAATGCTACTTCTTCTCGCTTAGCCACAATGGCACGTGCTATCGCACGCGCATATAATTCTTCACCGTATTCTTTGAATACGAAAGTCATTTCATCTTCACTGGCCGTTGCCAACCAACTTGCTGCCGTTACAGCCTGTTCTGTATCCATGCGCATATCGAGAGGCCCTTCTTTAGAGAAAGAAAAGCCGCGTAGACCATCGTCTAACTGCGGTGAAGACACGCCTAAATCGAGTAATATGCCATCCACTCGACCAACTATATTCCAATGCTTAGCCCATTTTTCAATATCGGCAAAACTGCCTTTTTGCAAACAAAAACGTGGATCTTGTATCGTTTGACCCGCGGCAATCGCTTCTTGGTCTTTATCTAACGCATATAAGCGCCCGTTTTCATTGAGACACCCTAAAATGACTAAACTGTGTCCGCCACGGCCAAAAGTACCATCGACATAAATACCATCCGGCTTAATGTCTAATCCTGCTATCGTTTCTTTGAGTAATACACTGGTATGTGAAAAGTTTTCAGTTACCATGATTTTATTACAACGAAATATGCTGTAATTCGGGCGGTAAGCCTTGTTCTTTCATTTCTTTGTCTTCTGCTAACCACACTTCGCGCTCAGCATCCCACACAGTATCACTCCATAATTCAAATTTTTGCCCTTGGCCTACGACCATCACGCGTTTATCTAATTTGGCATAATCGCGTAACAATTGCGGTATCAAAATACGGCCTTGACTATCCATTTCTAATTCACTGGCATGCCCCATCAGCAACCGTTGTAATCGACGTGTTGCTGGATTAAAACTAGGCAATGCCTCTAACTTCGCTTCAATCACTTCCCATTCTTGTATTGGATATAACAATAAACACGGTGATTGCGTATCAATAGTGACCACCAACTGCGCGATTTCTTCGTTTTCTAGTAAAAGGTCCCGCTGCCGGGCCGGCATAGCCAACCGGCCCTTGGCGTCGAGACTAACTGCAGTGATGCCAC
>CBFGYT010000147.1:0-4492 GCA_965653065.1 uncultured bacterium
TAGACAAAGAAGTGATTTTTTTTGCGATTGGCTTTGAAACTACCACGCCTCCTACGGCAATTGCTTTGTTGCAAGCACAAGCCGAAAACTTAAAAAATTTTTCTGTGTTTTGCAATCATGTATTAACGCCTATTGCCATGCAAGCGCTATTAGAAGCGGAGAAAAATGATCCGATGAATGGTATTAATTTAGATGGATTTATTGGTCCCTCTCATGTGAGCATTGTTATAGGAAGTAATGCTTATAAAGTTGTTGCTGAAAAATATCATAAGCCGGTTGTCATCTCTGGATTTGAGCCCTTAGATGTAATGCAATCTATTCTAATGTTAATTAATATGGTTAACCACGAAGAGTATGGTATCAAAAATCAATATATTCGTGCAGTTTCAACACAAGGTAATATGAAATCACAACAAGTCATTGCTGAAACCTTAGAACTACGTGATAGCTTTGAATGGCGTGGCTTAGGATTTATTCCGCACAGCGCTCTAAAAATAAAATCAGCGTTTGCTGCTTTTGATGCAGAATTACGCTTTCCATTAACGATCCCCGCTGGCGAAGAGCATAAAGCCTGCGAATGCAGTGCTATTTTGCGTGGCGTAAAAAAACCTGCCGATTGTAAGTTATTTGCCAAAGCATGTACGCCAGAAAATCCTTTGGGTTCTTGTATGGTTTCATCAGAAGGCGCTTGTGCTGCTTATTATGCTTATGGGAGGTTACATGACACTAGAAAAAATCCAGCCTAAAGCAAAACCTAAGATTAGTTTAAAACACGGTTTTGTGGAAATGAATCATGGTGCGGGCGGTAAAGCGATGCATCAATTGATTGAACAACTTTTTTTACAGGCTTTCGATAATCCTTGGCTATCAGCACAACAAGACCAAGCTTCTCTATTGATTAATAATCCACGCATTGTAATGTCTACTGACAGTCATGTGATTTCGCCGCTCTTTTTTCCCGGCGGTGATATTGGCAGTCTTGCAGTGCATGGCACTATTAATGATATTGCTATGGCGGGCGCAACACCACTCTATTTATCTGCTGCATTTATTTTGGAAGAAGGGTTTCCTTTTAGCGAGTTACAGAAAATTGTGTTATCCATGGCTGCTGCTGCTAAAAAAGCAAATGTTGCTATTGTTACAGGTGACACTAAAGTCGTAGAAAAAGGCAAAGGCGATGGTGTATTTATTACCACCACCGGCATAGGCGCTATTCCTGCACATGTGCAAATGCGTCATACCATTCAGCCTGGCGATAAAGTGATTGTTAGTGGTTATATGGGTGATCATGGTATTGCGGTATTATCGCAACGGCAAAATCTACAGTTTGCTACTGAAATTATTTCCGATAGCACAGCATTACATGAATTAACCGCAGCCATGCTACAAGTAGTTCCTCATTTACATTGTTTGCGTGATCCCACGCGTGGTGGATTAGCCGGCACCTTGAATGAATGGGCAAATCATTATACTATTGGATTTAATATTGCAGAAGAGGCTATTCCCGTACGCGATGCCGTGCGTGGGGCTTGTGAGTTATTAGGCATAGATCCGTTGTATGTCGCCAATGAAGGCAAATTAGTTGCTGTTTGTGCACCAGAAGATGCCGAGCTTTTATTAGCCACGATGCAACGCCATCCTTTAGGAAAAGATGCTGCGATTATTGGCGAAGCCATTGACGATCCACATTGTTTTGTGCAAATGAAAACAAGTTTTGGCGGCGAACGCATTGTTGATTGGCTGGCAGGGGATCAGTTACCGAGGATATGTTAAAGAGTGGCATAAATAAATTTTGCATATAAAATAATTGAATTGTATATCATGCTCTGTATCTACAATACGAGAGAATTATAGAATACACCGCATTTTTGTAACCACTTTTCATTGACAAAGTGACATATCATAAGATATATTCCAGCTTCATAATAATAAGGACAACGATATGCTACAATCTAAAAATTTAAATTCTTTTACTCTTCTTCTTGGCTTAGCGCTTACCACTTGCAGTTATGCTGCGGCGGATGGCACGTATGTCACAGGACAAGTCGGTATTGCAGCACCTGTATTTGATGGCGCAGGACCTTATTTTCACTTTGCTTTGGGTGATCAGTTTAATCCCTATGTCGCATTAGAAGCGGGTACGACCGCTATCCCAACAACATCTGGTGATTGGGATGGTGTTGCTAGATTGTATTCTATTGATGGTGATGTCAAAGGGATATTACCGATAGGCAGTTATGTTAACTTATTTGCTAAATTAGGGCCTTCTTTAGCTTATTTTGAGAACGATGATAAAGATGAAGTACGCGCTATGGCGAATGGTTCTATTGGTATAGGTTTTAATCTTGCGGATCATTGGACAACTGACTTCTCAGTGGGAACAATGGTAGGTACACCTACTATCGTTTTATCTACTCAAGTAGGCATAGGATATCATTTTGCATAAATAGAAAAAATAACTTAGATGACAAAGCGCAATATAATCTGCCATACAGAGTCGTAGACAGTTTTTATACGAAACCTTTGTCATCACTATCCTCCGAAAATGATTCTAGAGTCCTTTTTTAAACACCCCCATATGATTTAGTTCATTTCTATATCAAACAACGGGCTTAATAAAATACCTGTTAAATTAGACAAAACATGTTCTTTTATGCGAAAATAATCCTCTAGAACATTTTTAGAGGATATTGGCAAAACTCCTAGATATGAAATAAAAATTAGGAACATAAATGAATTACTTCTTAGCTTATGAACAGTTGAATACTTTGTTAGAATCATTAGTCACGTTAGGTTATCGCTGCTTGGGACCGCACGTTCGTGATGGAAATATCGTATTTGATGAATTAACCGATAGCAATCAACTTCCTTGGGGCATGCGAGAAGAACAAAAGCCCGGGTTTTATCGTTTGCATAAAACAGAAAAAAAAGAAGCTTTTGCCTGGGTTAATGGCGCACAAGCTTTGAAACCTTTATTATTTAAACCCAAAGAATCATTATGGAAAGTAGCGCGCGATGAACAGGGCAAGATGGCTTTTCAAGAAACAATAGCGGATGAAAAACCAACTGCTATCATCGGCGCACGAGCTTGCGATTTAGCCGGCATGTTAGTGCAGGATAAAACTTTTCTGCAGGGGAAATATATTAATAAGCAATATGCACAGCATAGAAATAATCTATTTATCATTGCCGTAAATTGCAGTTATTCCAGCAATAATTGCTTTTGTGTTTCTGCCAATACCGGGCCGAAAGCAACCACTGGGTTTGATCTCGCTCTAACAGAAATAGACAATGGTTTTGTGATTGAAGTAGGTTCTGACAAAGGAAATGATTTATTAACCACAGTGCAAGTCACTGATGCAAGCAACAAACAAACCGATGCTGCATTAGCACGCACCGCTCATGCCATTGCGATGCAAAAAAAGCGTATGCCGAAAAATAATAGTCGCGAATTACGCGATATCTTAATGAATAATTTGGACCATCCACGTTGGCAACAAGTGGCTGAACGCTGTTTATCGTGTGGCAATTGTACTGCAGTTTGCCCTACTTGTTTTTGTCATCATCAAACTGAATCGCCTAATGTTAATGGCGATGGTAGTATTCATGCGCGCGAATGGGATTCTTGTTTTACCGCAGGCCACAGCTATATTCACGGGCAAATCGTGCGCGATACCACAGACAAGCGTTATAAACAATGGCTAACGCATAAACTAGGCACTTGGTGGGATCAATTTGACAGCAGCGGTTGTGTGGGCTGTGGGCGTTGTGTTACTTGGTGTCCTGTGGGGATTGATTTGACAGAAGAAATGGCGGCGATTGCTGGGGAATCTAATATAATAGAGGATAAAGAGAATGTATGATATTCCCGTTAATGTCAATGTCACCGCCAGACGCGATGAATCAGCCGATGTTTTTACTTTAACGTTAGCTTTTGCAGAAAATGAAACTATAAAATATGATTTTCAGCCTGGGCAATTTAATATGCTCTATTTATTGGGCGTAGGGGAAATTCCAATTTCGATTTTAGCTTATGCTGAAGAAATGGTTTGTTCTGACGAATTGACTGCAAAACGATATGGATATGAACACACCATTCGAAAAGTGGGTCGTGTGACTGAAGCCATGTCTTTATTAAAAGTAGGCGACACGTTGGGATTACGTGGCCCATTTGGTCGCGGTTGGCCTATGGAAAAAGCACGCGGTAAAGATGTATTGATTGTTACGGGTGGCGTCGGTTGTGCTCCCAGTATGTCTATTGTGCATCATGTATTAAAAAATCGCGATGACTTTGGTAAATTGACGATTTTGCAAGGCGTCAAACACAGCGACGATTTAATTTTTAGAAAACAATACGAGTATTGGGCGAGCCTACCTCATGTAGAAGTGGCATTGGCTGCTGACATCAGTAAACCCAATTGGCCGGGGCATACAGGACTCATTACTGAACTTTTAGATAAAGTGTCTGTTGATCTGACTAAAACCATTTGTA
>CBFGYT010000148.1:0-4487 GCA_965653065.1 uncultured bacterium
AAGAAGAAATCTAAAAATTCAACTTTGTTGAGTTGAAATGTAAAATCATCACTGCCTTCGCCATCATCACTGGCATCTCCACCAGAGCCTTGCCCACTAGAAGAAGGTGGTCTGGCGATGGTATCGCCAGTCACAAATTCTTTATTGCCTGGGAAGATCCGTTCAATTTCCCCACCCACACCATGATGAAAAAAGGGTTCATTAATATCTTTTTTAGGAATCGTTATCTTTTCACCACCATGAATGTCGGTGATGCTACGTTGACTCAGCGCTTTAGATACAGATTCTTTGATTTGCTTTTTAAAGCGCTCTAGGAAGCGCTGTCTACTGACAGTGCTTTTATTTTTACTGCTGGTACGTCTGTCAATAAATTGTGACATGATTGGCCCTTAATTTGATTTGCGAACACGTAGATACCATTCACATAATAATTTAACTTGTTTAACAGTATATCCTTTGTCTACCATCCGTTTAATAAATTCATCATGTTTCTTCTTTTCTTCTTCAGAAGATTTAGGATTAAATGAAATGATAGGCAATAAATCTTCGGTATTTGAAAACATCTTTTTCTCAATGACGGTTCGTAATTTTTCATAACTGTTCCACACCGGATTCTTACCTTTGTTATTGGCTCTAGCACGCAATACAAAATTAACAACTTCATGCCGGAAATCTTTAGGGTTAGAAATTCCAGACGGTTTTTCAATTTGTTCTAATTCATTATTTAAAGTACTTCTATCATAAATTTCACCCGTGTCTGGGTCGCGATAGTCTTGATCTTGGATCCAAAAGTCGGCAAAAGTAACATAGCGATCAAATATATTTTGACCATACTCAGAATAAGATTCAAGATAGGCCGTTTGAATTTCTTTACCAACAAAGCTAATGTAATGCGGTACTAGATATTCTTTTAAGAATCGCAAATAGCGATCACGAAGTTCCGGTAAAAATTGTTCTTCTTCTATCTGCCTTTCTATGACGTAAAATAAGTGCACGGGATTTGCTGATATTTCTCCATGATCAAAATTAAAGACTTTGGATAAAATCTTGAATGCAAATCGCGTAGACAAACCCGTCATACCTTCAGTAACGCCGGCATAATCTTTATATTCTTGATATGATTTTGCTTTGGGATCGATGTCTTTCAAGTTTTCCCCATCGTAAATACGCATTTTAGAATAAATGCTAGAATTCTCTGGTTCTTTCAAACGCGATAATATAGAAAATTGCGCCATAATATTCAATGTATCCGGCGCACAAGAAGCTTTTCTCAAAGAACTATTTTCAATTAGTTTTTGATATATTTTCACTTCCTCAGAAACGCGTAAACAATAGGGTACTTTAATGATATAGACACGATCGATGAAAGCTTCATTGTTCTTGTTGTTTTTAAAAGTATACCATTCTGCTTCATTGGAGTGTGCTAATATAAACCCATCAAATGGGATGGAAGAAATTCCTTCGGTTGCGTTATAATTTCCTTCTTGTGTTGCGGTTAATAGGGGATGTAGTACTTTAATCGGTGCTTTAAACATTTCAACAAATTCCATCAATCCGCGATTGGCACGACAGAGACTTCCCGAAAAGCTATAAGCATCTACGTCATTTTGTGAGAAATTCTCTAATTTTCTAATGTCTACTTTACCAACGAGTGAAGAGATGTCTTGATTGTTTTCATCTCCGGGCTCGGTCTTGCTAATGGCAATTTGATCTAAAATCGATGGGTATAACTTCACGACGCGAAATTTTGTAATATCACCATTAAATTCATTTAAGCGCTTTACAGCCCAAGGAGACATAATAGTATTTAAATATCGTTGCGGGATACCATATTTTTCTTCTAATAATTTTCCATCTTCTTCTTTGGAAAATAATCCTAACGGACTTTCTTGAATAGGGGAGCCTTTAATCGCATAAATCGGCTCTTGTTGCATTAAAAATTTCAAGCGCTCTGCTAAAGAAGATTTACCGCCGCCTACAGGGCCTAATAAATATAGAATTTGTTTTCTTTCTTCTAATCCTTGTGCAGCATGTTTAACGTAAGAAACGATTTGCATAATGGTTTCTTCCATGCCAAAAAAATCAGCAAAGGTAGCGTAGTGTTTGATGACTCGATTTGAAAAAATACGACTTAATACAGGATCTTGGCGAGTATCAATTAATTCAGGCTCGCCAATAGCCTTATACAATCGCTCAGCGGCATTAGCATAAGTAAATGGTTCTTTTTTACATAATTCTAAATATTCTATTAAACTCATTTCTTCTTGTTGTCTGGAATCAAATCGATTTTGATAGTTGGCGAATAACTCTGACATAGCGCCCCCCTTCTTTTTTGCTCTATCTCTAATCAGTATAGTTCATGTGACTGAAAATAAATCAAAATTTGTGCATAACTAATTAATTTAATAGGGTGCTTGATGATGAAGGGACGCTTAATAGAGGGTATACACTATTTAGGATGCTTCAGGTAGGTTCCATAACTCAGTTAATCCCTCTATGAGTGGGACTTGACAGTCAATTCCTGCGTTGCGTGCTTTCGTGGGATCTCCTAAAGCATACATAATGTCGCCAGCACGTTTTTCCGCATAATTTATTTGAATGTTTTTCTGACTAATGTCTTGTAATAATTGCAATAATTTATTAATTGTAATCGCTGTGCCTGAACAAGCATTGAAAACCTCTGCGTCATTCTTCATCTGCGTCATAAAAAACAAGCAATGTTGTACTATATCACTGACATGAATAAAATCACGGGTTTGTTGACCATCTCCAAATACAGTAATAGGTTCATTTCGTCTTATCTTTTCTATAAATAGGGGAATAGCACCAGAATCTACCGAATCGAGTCTTTGTCTAGGTCCATACACATTTGCGAAACGCAATCCAACATTAGGAACACCATAAGTAGTCTGTGCGATACGCGCATGTAATTCACATCCTAATTTATCAGCGCCATAGGACGATATAGGCGCTACCTTTAAATTCTCATGAAAGGGCTGATCGCCTAAATCTCCGTAGACTGCAAAAGAGGATGCATAGACTACAGGGATGTTATTCCCATAGCGATGAGAAAATTTTTGAATGGCATCAAATAATGATATAGTGGCCGTTAAATTAATGAGATGTGTACCCACCCAATCTTCTTTACAAGTAACCATGCCTAAACGTGCTGCCAAGTGAAAACAACCAGAAATACCATTTAAACAATCCATGACTATAGATTTATTGGTAATACAATCTTGAATGAAAGTTAAATTTTCTCGCGCAGGAATATGCGTAGCGACTGTTGCATCATAACTAGGATATATATTTTTGATTTGTCCCATGCTAGCATCATCTAATACAATGACTTGATGGCCTTGAAATAATAGCGCATCTACCAAGTGAGAGCCAATGAATCCCGACCCACCCGTCACTAAATATTTTTTCATAATTTTATCTCCATTATACTTCGGAATGCAGATAGTATATACCAAATGCACTTGAAGATGCGAACTTAAAGCCCGTCGCTGCGCTCCTCGCAATGACGGTATTTGAGCCTTGATATTAAACGTATATCTTAGCGTAAATTTGAGCTACGAAAATTTCACCGTAACCGGTAATCCCTCAATACTCACTGCGTTGGGAAGATTTTTCAAAGGTTCAATAATTACCAATACTTTGACACTGGCTGTTGCGACTGGGCCAACGAGATCAACCGGTAGTTTTCGTGTGATTTGTGGATCTTGTTTAACAATGCCTGGAATGACATCACCATTACTAAATTTAATCATGACTTTACGGCCAACATTAGCATGCTCAGCATATTTTGGATCTAAATAGGCGGTAACAAAAGGGTGTTGTAAGCTGGCTAAGGTTAACAGTTCAGTGCCCATTTGTGTATATTCTCCCGGGGTGACAAACTTGTCAATGACTCTGGCTGATACAGGCGCGCGAAGCGTTAACGCATTTATTTGCTTACTTAAAGATTGTATTTCTATGGCTAAAAATTTCTTTTTCTCTAGATAACTATTTTCATCACTTAGATCGCGTAGATCTTGCTGTCTTTGTTTAGCAATTTGTACGTTGATATCTTGTAAACGATATTGCGCGGTGAGTAGGGATTCTTTCGCACTGTTATAGGCAGGGATCCCTAACTCTTGTTCATCATATAATTTTTTCATTTTAGCAAATTGATTGCTGTAAAAAGCAACTTCATCTTCAGCGACCATACGACTGGCTTCTAAATTAGCAATGATTTTTTGCGAGTCTTCTAAAGAATAAGTTTCTATATCTTGGTATTGCTTGGTTAACATTTGTATTTGTGCGTTGAGAGTGCTATTGTCCAACTGGATAAGTTTACCACCTCTACCCACTAAAGTGCCTGGGCTCACCCAGAGTTTTGTAATGATACCTTCAGTAGGTGCGCGAATGGCAATTTTTTCAAAAGTGACATATCCTGGCGCACTGATACTGACGGCATGATAGAGCAGTGAAACAATAAAATA
>CBFGYT010000149.1:0-4470 GCA_965653065.1 uncultured bacterium
AGGCGGTCTAGTCGGTAACAGTCTTGCTTTAGCCTTACGCGACGAACCTTTACGCATTGCCGTCATCGATGCTGTAGATTATACGCAAAGTAACGATGTGATTTCGGATAATCGTGCCATTGGCTTATCCCATACGTCGCAACGCATCTTACAAAAATTACACGTCTGGTCGGCGATTGAATCTCAAGCACACCCTATTCAAGGGATCCATATATCCTTACAAAATCGCTTCGGCGTTGCTAAAATTACGGCAGAGCAACAAGGCTTGCCTACATTAGGCTGCAATGTTGATATACAGTATTTACAAAAGAAATTAGCCGATACTGTCAAACTACACCATACGATTGAATTATTAACGCCCTATCGTTTAACGCATTGTACGCGCTTGCAAGATCAATGGCAGTTAACGATTGATAATGGCGCAGAAACACTAGAATTACAAACCAGATTATTGGTTGCTGCTGATGGCAGTGATTCTTGGATAAGACGTACCTTAGGGATCACGGCGCAAGTATGGGATTATCAACAAACTGCATTGGTGGCACGTCTTAGTTTTTCAAAACCATTAAATGGCATGGCCTATGAGCGATTTACTCAACAAGGATTATTAGCCATTTTGCCGACGGGTGAGAACACAGCCACTTTCATTTGGAGTGCGCCGCACGACATAGCACGACAGTGGCAACAAGCAGATGAAACTCAATTATTACAACAGTTACACTCTTTATGGGGCTATCGCTTAGGAAAACTGCTGACGATTTCAAAACCCATTTGTTATCCTCTAAAACGATTCGAAGCCAATGAAATTTATCGTCAAGGAGTTGTGCTATTAGGAAATGCCGCACAAACGCTACATCCTGTGGCAGCGCAAGGATTTAATTTAGGATTACGCAGTGCCATGATGTTAGCAGATACTATAAAGGATGCCAGACTATTGCAACGCGATTATGCGGAAACTGCTATTTTGGCAGACTATGCCGCTAAACAAGCGGCGGATAGAAAGCAAATCAGTCGCTTTACACACTTTCTTGTCAATCGATTTTCTTTAGAGCAAGATAACTTAACGCATTGGCAACCCTTAGCCTTGTTTGGTTTGGAATGGATCCCCGGTGCCAAAGCGTTATTGGCACGATTAGGATTGGGAGGAGCGCAAAAAGCATTATGGGTATAATACAGAAAGATTATGATGTGATTATCGTCGGCGGCGGTATCGTTGGCTTGACGCTCGCATTGCTATTAGCAGAAAACCATAAAAAAATTGCGGTAATAGATAAACAAAGTAATAAAGCCTTATTTCAAGCAGAAGGTTATGATATTCGTGTCAGTGCGATTACGCCGGCATCGGTAAAATTATTTGAAAAGATAAATGTGTGGCCAGCAATGCAACAATTGCGTGTTAGCGCATTTACGCATATGCACGTGTGGGCCGATGAAGGTCGTGGCCATATTGAGTTTGATCCAGGATTGGTTGGCGTCAGTGAATTAGGTTATATTGTTGAAAATAATGTGATGCTACACGTGTTATGGCAAAAAGTAGAAGCCACGCAAGCAATAGAAGTGATAACGGATGTTACATTAACGCAATTAACACGCAACGATGACCGTGCTATGATAGAATTACACAGTGAAGACGCTTTATTCACAGCGCCATTGGTGATTGGTGCCGATGGAGCGCATTCTTGGCTACGACAGCAAGCGCATATCGCGATAGAAGAACGAGATTATCGGCATCATGCACTGGTGTGTACTGTGCAAACTGAAAAACCTCACGATAAAACCGCTAGACAACGCTTTATGCCGCAAGGGCCGCTGGCTTTTTTACCGTTAGATAAACCACACTATTCTTCGATCGTTTGGTCTAGTGCGCCTGAGCATATTGCATCGTTAATGCAATTAGAGGAAACGGCATTTGCTATCACTTTAGCAGACGCTTTTCAACAACAATTGGGTGCAGTGACGGCGGTAGAAAAACGTGCGTCTTTTCCATTAGTGATGCGTCACGCGAAACACTATACACAGCCAGGGATCGCTTTAGTAGGAGATGCAGCGCATACCGTACATCCGTTAGCAGGGCAAGGATTAAATTTGGGATTGGCAGATGTGGCATTATTAGCTGAATTCATCAATGCAGAATGGGCGTTAAAACGAGACGCTATTTCTTATATGGTATTACGGCGCTATGAACGTGCGCGTAAGGCTGATAATGCGACCATGCTGACTATTTTAGATGGTTTTAAAAGCTTGTTTGGCAATGATATTCCACTCGTGAAATGGTTGCGTCATCGTGGTTTGAATGCAACCGATCGCTTACCATGGCTAAAGAGTTTGATTTTGCAAAAGGCGATGGGCGTATAGCCAATGTACTTTAAGACGCGAAGTTAAGTTATCGTATATTTAGACCGTCATCCCCGCGTGCCCGGGGATGACAGCACGTGGATACGATAATGCTACTTCGTATCTTGAAGTGTTTTTGGTATATACAATAAAAAATAAAATATTTTTCAGCGCCGATCTGGGTAAAAAATAATCAGTATAACGCATGTTTGATCACAAATAAACCAAAACACTTAACGTCGGCTGAACATCACTGGATAAATCACGCAAAAAAGCACTTAGAGCGGATCTCAGATGCTATCCTTTGGGTAAAACAAAAGCATTTTTTCAGAAGGGAGCGTATCATGAAACTAGCAAACTATCGTTTAAAATCAACTGTCTTGATTGCCTGTATCGCTTTAACTGGCTGTGCTACGATGGATGATTCTTCTAACTCATCCACACCTGTAGTGAATGGCAGCAATCAAGAACAAGTATCATTGCGACCACAATATGAATTCCCAGCAACACGACCCGCAACCGGTAATAAGATTGTCATCGTCGACCCCAATAATCATGCCTGGGGTGCTTACGATGCCAGTGGGTTCTTAGTGGCACAAGGTGCTGCTTCTACAGGACGAGATTATTGTCCAGATTTGGGAACTGCTTGTAAAACACCATCAGGAACCTTTACGGTGTATCGTAAACAAGGCGCCGATTGTAAGTCAACTAAATTCCCGATCCCTGAAGGCGGCGCACCTATGCCTTATTGCATGTTCTTTAACGGAGGCTATGCGTTACATGGTTCGGACTATGTGCCTAATTACAATGCGAGCCATGGATGCGTGCGTTTACATCCTGAAGATGCCGCTTGGTTAAGCCAAAACTTTGTGACGGTTGGCACTAATGTTAAAGTATTACCGTATTAAATAATAGGCCTTGCCATGCAGTGGCGTATTGAACCATATGATACGCTCTTAGATGTTGCTGGATCTACTTTAGGTCCAGCTTTTTTTTATTTCAAATAGAAAACTTAATAGAGATTGTAATCCAGTACTTTATTTTGATCATGCTTAATCGGCGCGCGGTTTCGTTGTTGTATTTTTAATTTTACCTCGATCAACTCCCTCTCCCGCGCTAGGAGCTTTATTAATATCATGATGCTTTTCGCGGGAGAGGGCTGGGGAGAGGGCACATTACAAAAACTACGCCTAATCGGTTCCAAGGGTCGCCTGTCATGGTTCAAACACGCCGTGAATCCATCCCTGGAGGCTCGGGCGCAGCATCCATGCTGCTTACGGTTTGAACCATTGCCAAGCGACCCTTGAAACCTGGAAATTCTTTCTTCGTATTATAAAATAGTAGAAAACTTAATTTTATTTATTGAGCACTGATTCTTAATTTTACCTTGATCTGCCCCCTCTCCCGCGCTAGGAGCTTTGCTAATATAACAATACTTTTCGCGGGAGAGGGTTGGGGAGAGGGAATAGTAGAAAACTTATTGTCACTTCTTTCCCACTCTCATAAACACTGGCATAACAACATGCAATAATTCATTTTCATCTTTTATACACTGATCTAATCTAGGCAATAACCAATTCGCAATCGGATCCTCATGTAACGTTTTTTGATATTGTTGTACGGAAGACCAAGTATATATATAAGCGATAATCTGCTGTAGACTCCAATCATTGACAATATTAAAAGAAGGAGCAGGGGTTACTTCTATAAAATCAAAAGGAATGGTCTGATACTCTTCATCTAAATATTTACGCTCTGGCGGCCAAAATTTTCCAACAATAGCCGTATAAAAAGTATTAATTAATTCATTGAAAGCATCATTATTCGTATAGAACAGACTATAACACCACGCGGCGATGATCCCATCTGCTTTCATCACGCGTTTTGCCTCTTGAAAGAAAGCATCAAAAGAAAACCAATGCATGGCTTGTGCCACGGTGATTAAATCAACAGAGTTATCGTCTAATCCAGACTGTTCAGCTGCTGCGACGCGATAGTGAATATTTTGTTTTTTTTCTGCGGCAGCAAGTTGTTGTTCACTGCCATCGGTGGCAATGACGGTTTTAAAGTAAGGTGCTAATTCTATAGCAGCTTGACCATTGCCAGTTGCACAATCCCATGCTAAATCACCGTGTT
>CBFGYT010000150.1:0-4461 GCA_965653065.1 uncultured bacterium
CATTCCAGGAACAACAAAGCCGCGAAAAGCCCAAGGGATTACCTTTTTTGGCAATGAGAAATTTTCCCAAAAGGAAATTTGGTTTTCTAATGATGACATGCGTACCCACGTGCTTATCTTTGGTTCTACCGGTAGTGGTAAAACGGAAGCATTGGTGTCGATTGCCTATAATGCATTAATTTACGGTAGTGGATTTATCTATGTAGACGGGAAAGGGGATAACTCTTTATTCGCTAAAATATTTTCGATGGCGCGCTCCATGGGCCGAGAAGATGATTTGCTGATTATCAATTTTATGACGGGCGCACGTGATATTGTCGGGCGACAAGAAAAACGTATCTCGAATACCTTAAATCCGTTTTCCAATGGGTCTTCTAGTATGTTGTCACAACTTGTCGTGAGTATGATGGATTCAGCATCCGCTTCACCCGATGGCGATATGTGGAAAGGCCGCGCTATTTCATTCGTAGAAGCGTTGATGAAAATTTTAGTGTATATGCGTGATCAAGGACATATTCTATTAGACGCACATACCACGCGATTATATTTCTCATTAGAAAAATTAGAAAGTATTGTCATTGACAAATTATTTCCACGTGAACATCAAGAATCTGTCCCCTTAAATAATGTGCCCGAAGTCGTGATGCAACCGATTTCGCATTATTTAGATAATTTGCCGGGATACGATAAAAATAAAAAAGGGAAGCAAGTATCGCAAGTTTTAGAACAACATGGATTTATTACCATGCAATTAACGCGGGTATTCACTTCTTTAGCAGATACCTATGGCCATATTTTGCGAGTGAAATTAGCGGAAGTAGATTTAAGAGATGTGGTGTTAAATCGCCGTATTTTAGTGGTGTTATTACCCGCGTTAGAAAAAGCCCCTGATGAATTATCGAATTTAGGGAAAGTTATTATTTCGACATTAAAAGCGATGATGTCTGCAGGTTTGGGAAGCGAGGTAGAAGGAAGCTATCGTGAGCTTATTTCTCGAAAACCCACGAATGCGACTACGCCTTTTATGTGTATCTTGGATGAGTATGGCTATTATGCTATTGAAGGATTTGCCGTGGTACCGGCACAAGCACGTTCATTAGGATTCTCTGCTATTTTCGCCGGACAAGATTTACCCGCATTCCAAAAATCTTCCAAAGAAGAAGCCGCTTCCATTGGCGCAAATACCAATATTAAAATTTGTATGAAGTTAGAAGATCCGACAGAAACCTGGGAATTTTTCTCAAAAACAGCTGGCGAATCTTATGTGACTAAAGTTGATACATTCCAAACGAATAGCAGTAGTTTAATGAATAACTATTTAGATACGCGCAGTTCTTCTGCCGAAAAGCGTCAGCGTGTTGATTTGCTTGATTTAAAAGAACAGCGAGAAGGTGAAGCGCATATCTTCTTCAAATCGCGGATTGTACGTGCACAAATGTTTTATGCTGGGCCTGCGCCTATTGAAAATTTACGATTAAATCATTTCTTACGTGTGGAAGCGCCACCCACCAGGCTTTTAGTAGAGCTAGAGCAACGTGAAAAACATTTTAACGAAGCAGCGCAACAGGCCAGTACTATCTTTAATACAGTCGAAGTCAGTATGGATGAAGATTTACAAACCATTAGCGATGTGATGAATACAGAAGAAGAGGGCTCTGTTCCAATTGAGAAAGCATTGCAAGCCATGCGTACTTTCCAAGCACATCATGCGCCGCCGGTGATAGCAGCGGATGTGGATGATATGCCTTTTAACCAATTAAATTTATTTACACCATTTCGCTTAACCGATCCGTTAGTACCTATGTTAATGGGTGAAAAATTTGAAGAATTTTCAAAACCGATTGTATCGAAGAATCAAGTGCGTGCTTGTATTGAACGATTAGAGCGACTATTAGGAAAAACAGGCCGTCATGCAGCGAGTATTGCCAATGAACTATTAGACGATATGGTGTCAGCTACTTTTTATCCGCCGGATACCATTCCGCCTAAAGAGGGCGTAGAAATGGCTGCTTATGTGCGAGATTTAGCAGAAAAAGTACGTCTTAAAGTGCAAGCGGAAGCAGGATTAAATGAAGGATCATAATATTTGGCAAAGCGACGCAACCATCCAACAATTAAAAGCACGCGCTGAGATACTCGCAAAAATACGAGCTTTTTTTGCCGCACGTCAAGTTTGGGAAGTCGAAACACCTTTATTATGCCGTCATGGATCTTGTGATCCGTTTTTAAAATCATGGCGAGCATATGTCGATGATACGACGGTTGCAGCGCCGTACTATTATTTACAAACCTCGCCAGAATATGCCATGAAACGATTATTAGCGTGTGGCAGCGGCTCTATCTATCAAATCACTAAAGCTTTTCGTGGCGATGAAGAAGGGCGTTATCACAACCCAGAGTTCACTTTATTAGAATGGTATCGTGTAGACTGGAACTACCAACAATTAATGCAAGAAGTGCTAGCGCTTATCCAATTATTTTTACCAGAAATTAAAGTTACTTTTTATAGTTATCGAGAATTGTTTTTATACCATTTAAATATTGATCCTTGGCAAGTCACCGCCAGTGAGTTGCAAAAAATGGCCGAGCAACGTGCCATTCCACTGCCTTCTAATGTAGATGTGCATGATAAAGATATGTGGTTGAT
Source organism: uncultured bacterium (assembly GCA_965653065.1). GTDB lineage: Bacteria > Pseudomonadota > Gammaproteobacteria > UBA1113 > UBA1113 > VFKP01. The sequence continues at coordinate 2,648 of CBFGYT010000150.1, forward strand.
GTGGCTAATGGCGATGATCATAGAGCCGACTTGGTTGGAAAAAGGTTTAGTTTTCGTCTATGATTACCCTTCAAGCCAAGCGATATTAGCAGAGCTGGCGGTAACAGAATATGGAACGGTGGCTAAGCGTTTTGAAGCGTATTTATATGGGGTCGAATTAGCCAACGGTTTTCAAGAATTGCAACAAGCAAAAGAGCAGCGGCAGCGCTTCTTAGCAGATAATGCTAAAAGACAATCATTAGGATTGCCTGTAGTGACAATAGATGAAAACTTGTTAGCCGCATTGGAGGTAGGATTACCTTCTTGTACTGGGGTAGCTTTAGGCATAGATAGACTGGTATTATCTATATTACAGCAAACGAGTTTATCACAAGTGATGGCTTTCTCATTTTCGAAAGTATAACCGACCCAAGGGGATTAAAAATGACTAAAAATTACAAACAAATGACCGAAGAATTATTACCTTTTGTGACTACACTCCATAAAGAACTGCCCGGGGTTATGCAAGCTTTTTCCAGTATGGGTAAAGCGGCCACTCAGGATAATGCCTTAAATAAAAAGACGAAAGAGTTAATCGCTATTGCCTTAGCTGTTGCAAACCATTGTGAAGGATGCATTGGTTTTCATGTGCAAGCCTTAGTAAAATTAGGGGTGACGCGTGAAGAATTGATAGAAACATTAGGCATGGCCATTTATATGGGCGGTGGGCCTTCCGTGATGTACGCAGCAGAGGCACTACACGCTTTTGCCGATTTTTCATAATATGGAGTGACAATGGATAAATTGAAAAGGATATTCATTGAGAGTTGCAAGACGATAGTAGGGTTACTATTGTTAGCATTCCTGTCATCTTGTCACAGCAATACTACGTATTTAGGGTATATTGAAGCGTATTTGATTTATGTAACGCCACCGGTCTCTGGGCAATTATTTGATTTAGATGTGATGCGTGGCGAACCGATTACGTTACAGCAAAAATTATATCAATTAGATCCGGAGCCAGAACAATCGTATTTAAATCAAGCTAAGTACACGCTGGCTGCCGAACAAGAAACGCTATCTGATTTAGAAAATGGGCAACGGACCACTATTTTAGATGCTATTCGTGCCAATATCGCAGAAGCTCAAGCGCAATTGGCTTTAGCGCAAATTACATTAAGTCGTAATCAAACGTTATATCAAAAGCATGCGGTGAGCAAAGCCGCTTTAGATGCTGCTCAAACCGATTATTCTGCAAAATTACAAATTGTGAAACAGCTACAATCCAATTTGGCAGAAGCTGAGTTAGGCTCACGGCAACATACCATTGAAGCACAAGCTCAAAAAGTGAAAGCCGCTGAAGAATCTATGAATGCGTATGCTTGGCAAGTATCGCAAAAAACAGGAATTGCTTTGGATCAAGGTATTGTATTCGATACTTTCTTTCGCCCCGGCGAATATATTACTGCGGGACAACCGGTATTAGCTATTTTAAGTCCTAAAGAAATACGCGTTTTATTTTATGTGCCAGAGCCAAACTACAGCCAAATTAAGTTAGGGCAGACTGTATGGTTTAAAGTGGATGGAGAAAAAAAATATTACCCAGTGACAGTGAGTTTTATTTCTAAAGATGCTGAATATACACCGCCCGTTATTTATAGTGAAGAATCCAAGTCTAAATTAGTCTATCGAGTAGAAGCAAAACTACCTGAAAAAATAGCGCTTGATTTTCATCCAGGTAGTCCCGTGCAGGTTTATTTACAGGATCCAACATGAATTCGCATCCATTGGCTGTAGTTTGGCTCTGGCACATAAAATAAAACGCGTATTTCTTT
>CBFGYT010000151.1:0-4404 GCA_965653065.1 uncultured bacterium
GGTGACAATCATAGAGCTAATGATGAGTCCATGTGCTGGCACATGATCTTTATTAAGGGTCGCAAATACTTTAGGAAATAAGCCATCGTGTGCTACCGCACGTGCAATTTGTCCTTGCATTAAGATCCATCCATTTAAAGCGCCTAAAGTAGAAATCAATGCGCCTACCGCAATAAAATCTCGTCCCCATGGGCCAAATAATAATTGTGCTGCATCAGCAAAAGGCGCCGTACTATTTTGCAATGTAGTAATGGGCAACATCCCCATAATGACAAAAGAACAAATAATATAAATTAACGCAGCCAACCCCGTGCCAATCAAAGTAGCGCGCGGAATATTACGCTTAGGATTATCTACAGAATCTGCAGGCACGGTTGCCGATTCTAAACCAATAAAGGCCCACAATGTAAGCGTAGCACCACTTAACACCGCAGAAATAGAACTTTGACTGGGCGTAGTGACATTAAAAAAATGCGGATAATACGTCCAGTGAACAATGTGCCATCCCCAAACGCCGATCACAATTAAGGGAATTAATTTAAGTGTAGTCGTCACTAATTGCATATAGCCCGCACTACGCACCCCTTTACAATTGATTAAAGTAAACAACCAAATAGCAGCAATGGCACAAAGACTAGGGGAACTACCATGCTGCAAGGAAGGGAAAAAAACTTGTAAATACCCCACAAATGCAATAGCCAATCCTGCATTGCCAGCCAAAACCGCTATCCAATAGCAGTAAGCCGTTTGAAAACCCATGAAATTTCCTAACCCTAATCGCGCAAATGCATATGGCCCGCCGGCTTTAGGAAAATGAATGCTTAGATGTGAAAATACTATCGCAAGAAATAGTGCTCCAATCGAAGTGAATATCCATGAGAAAACACTGATCGTACCAATCTGCGCTAAATTAGCAGGTAGCAAAAATACACCTGAGCCTATCATATTGCCCGCGACTAAAGCTATCAACATAGGAAGCCCTAAGCGCGTACGATGCGACACTAAAGCACTCCCAATTCAGCCAATCGCTCTAACCAATATTCTTTCATGGTATATCGAGCAGATAAACGTACTTCTTCTCTGGCATGCAAGAATAATGGTACTGAATAACGTGAAGCTCGGCTGGCTTCTCCTACTGGATTAACCACTCGATGTGTCGTAGAGCGGAAATAGCCTTGCGTACATTCTTGTAACATATCGGCAATATTGACCGCTATCATTCCTGGCTCACACGGAATATCATGCCAACTGCCTGCCGTATCTAATACTTGTAATCCACTAGCCGTTGCCATCGGTAATAGCGTAATAAAGTTAATATCTTCATGGGCTGCAGCACGAATAGCACCTTCTTGTTCATGCCCAGTTAACGGCGGATAATGCAATATACGTAATAAGGTTCGTTGACTGTCGGTAATCATTTTCGATAAAGGCATAGATAATTGCTGCTGAATTTCTTCAGGCAACGCCATTTCAATCCATTGCAACAGTATCGTCGCTAGATTCGTTAAGTCATGATATAGTTTTTCTGTGCGATGACTCATCATCGCTGGCAACCTTCCCCAAGGATAATAATGATAATATTCTTTTAAATCTTTTATATCATAGCCTTTGGCGGTTTCCGAGATATTCATAGGGAAAAAACCATCGTGTGTTTCTTTACTATATAAATATTGATGCTTTTCTTCATTAGAAAAAAACTGCTCCCATTCTTTATAGAAATCATTTATTTCTGTTAAGTCAATGGGATGATGAGTTAAAACAGCAAAACCTGTTTCTCGTAAAGAATCTGCAAACTTTTTAGGTGCCTCTTTTGCTGTATAATCTACAGCGATCATGTACGGTTTAGAGTGTTTCATAGGCATAAAACTCCTTAGCGAGTACTGGCTTGGACTAAATCTTTTAATTCACGACAAGCGACTGTAAACATAACAAATTCAACGGCATTACTGCTACGCAACTCTACCATCGTTTGTTTCCATCGATTGACTATTACTTTATGATGCTCTTGCCAAGCTTCATATAATTCGTCTTCTTTCTTCCCTTCTCCTAAATGTGCATTCAAAATATTACGCGTTAAATCACGGTGTAATATATCAATATCATCACGTAAAGCAGCTTTTGCCAACGCATCCCAGCGGGTTTCTTCACGATAGGACAATACCATTTCTTGGAGCCATCCCAACTCAAGTTGTTCAGAGATAATAAAGTATATTGCCGCCACATTATTCATCGAAATATTATCTGCTACAGAAATATCAATAATATCTAACATCGGTAGTAATGCATGAACACAAGCCAAATGCCGTGCTGCTGCTTCACTCGCACCATGACTGGTATAGCTTTCTACATGTTGTTCATAGACTTCTAAAGATAATCCCTTAAAATACGCAGAAAAATCAATACTTAACTTTTCTACGTGCATACGATATTGTTTAATGATGCCTTCTACTTGCTCTAAATTACCATAATTTCGTATTATCCAACGAATGGCTCGACGCATGAATCTTGCGACAGAAAGCATCATTTCGTGCTGTATTGTTGTCGGCACACGATAATCCATAGCCTCTATACTTTCCCATAAAGTATCAACTGTATAGATATCTTTGACAATGACAAATGCTTTTACGATAGTAGAATAATTAGCGCCTGTTTGTGTACGTAAGCGCGTTACAAAAGTGATCCCCATATAATCTACAATTTTGTCACAGAGTTGTGTGACAATAATTTCACGATATAAACTATGGTTTATAATTTCATTATGGAACCGTTCACGTAACATCACAGGAAATTCAAATTTCACGAATTTAGAAATGTATGGATCTTCAGGGATCGGCGATTTTAACAATTCTTCTTTTAAAAATATTTTGAAATATGCTAATAAAATTGCCAACTCTGGACTCGTTAATCCTTTGCCGGATGCTTTACGCTCTTGTAATTCTTTGTCCGTGGGCAAAAACTCTAATGCTCTATCTAATAATCCTACTCGTTCTAACTCTTCCATCACTTGCACAAATAAATCTAAACTATATTTAGTTTGCCCTTGCGCAAGACTAACGGCTTGTGTTTGCGTATAGTTATCTCGTAATACTAAAGTACCGACTTCATCTGTCATGCTAGCCAATAGTTCATTACGTTGTTTCTCTGTTAAATCACCATGCGCGATCACTTGATTTAATAGAATTTTAATATTGACTTCATGGTCGGAGCAATCCACCCCGGCAGAATTATCGATAAAGTCAGTCACAATCCTACCGCCACATAAAGCATATTCAATACGTCCTTTTTGCGTCACCCCTAAGTTGCCGCCTTCCCCTACAACACGTGCACGTAATTCATTACCATTGATACGCAATGCATCATTGGCTTTATCGCCCACATCTGCATGCGTTTCTGTGCTCGCTTTGATATAAGTACCAATACCCCCATTCCAAAGTAAATCCACTTCTGCTTTTAGCAATTCGCGGATCACTTGACTAGGCTCTAACGTTTCTTTTTCTGTTCTAAGTAATTTTTTCATTTCCGTGGTTAATTTAATGGCTTTGACATTACGTGAAAACACACCGCCACCACGAGAAATCAACTCTGGATTATAATCTTCCCAAGTAGACCGCGGTAATTCAAATAATCGTTTGCGCTCATCATAGCTCACGGTAGCATCGGGTACCGGATCAATAAAGATATGCGCATGATTAAATGCTGCTACCAATTGAATATGTTGTGACAATAACATTCCATTACCAAACACATCTCCAGCCATATCGCCAATCCCAACGACTGTAAAATTCGTCGTTTGAATATTATGATCTAAATCTCGGAAGTGTCTCTTAACTGATTCCCACGCGCCTTTCGCAGTAATACCCATCTTTTTATGGTCATAGCCTGTTTTACCACCCGAGGCAAATGCATCCCCTAGCCAAAAATTATATTCTATCGCAACGGCATTGGCATAATCTGAAAAAGTAGCCGTTCCTTTGTCCGCGGCAACCACCAAATAAGGATCTAACTCATCATAACGAATAACATCTTGTGGGGTTACAATTTCTTCTCCAATACGATTATCGGTAATATCTAATAATGCGCTGATATATTTCTTGTAACAACTAACTGCTTCTTCATGAATTTCTTCTCGAGTAGCTAATTTAGATAGTTGTTTTAAAACAAAGCCTCCTTTTGCACCGGTGGGAACTATCACAGAATTTTTAACGCGTTGTGCTTTCATTAAGCCCAATACTTCTGTACGAAAATCTTCGCGACGATCAGACCAACGTAATCCTCCGCGCGCCACTTTACCACTACGAAGATGCACACCTTCAAATCGAGGCGAATAGACAAAAATTTCGAAGAGCGGTCGTGGCAATGGCATATCACTAATAGCTGCAGCATTTAATTTAAATGAAATATATT
>CBFGYT010000152.1:0-4381 GCA_965653065.1 uncultured bacterium
TGCTAACATGCCTTAAAGCATACAAAAATAACCAAATCTACTTTAATACTCGAGTGACCCACATTGAACAAGACGAACAATTTGTTTATTGTGAAATAGAAAATCTCATTGATCATACACACACTAAAATGCAATGCCAATACCTTATTGCCGCCGACGGTGCAAACAGTTTTGTGCGCAAAGCCTTACGCATCAACATGGAAGGCATTCCTATCTTAGGAACGCATGTCAGTGTTTATTGTGAAACGGATTTATCGCCCTGGCTTGCCGACAAACCTTTTGCCGTTTTAGCTTTTACAGATAAAAAGCAAATGGGACATGTCATGATGGCGGTCGATTTAAAGCATCGTTGGATTTTTGCTAAACGTATCACTGATGCGAATGAAACAGTCTCTGAAGAAGAAGGTATTCACTTAGTGCGCACCATAGTAGGTGAAGAAAATCTGCCGCTAAAAGTCATTAATATTTCTAAATGGGAAATGGCTGCTTTAAATGCATCACAATATCGTCAAGATAGAATATTTCTATGCGGAGATGCGGCACATCGCATCCCTCCTACTGGCGGTATGGGTATGAATACCGGCATAGGTGATGCGCATAACTTAGCATGGAAGATTGCATATGTTCTTCAAGGCTATGCTGATGAAACTTTGTTAGACAGTTATGAACAAGAACGTAAGCCATTAGCACAAACAACTATTGACTGGAGTGTTGGCAACGCTAATCGGTTACGCAGTATTTTTCAATCCCTTGCTGAAGGTAACGATAATACTTTTCGTCAAGGATTGAAAGAACAAACCCATCATATTAATCATCTTGGATTGGATGTTGGTTTTATTTATCATTCTCATGCACTTTATGCAACAAATGCAGATAGTCCAACCTTTAATCCTAATGCTTATAAACGTAAAGCCATTGTTGGAATGCGTGCCCCGCACTGTTGGCTGTCATATCATAACCGAATTATCTCTACGCTTGATTTATTCGAAAAACACTATGTTCTTTTAGTGGGAGAAAATTGTAATATCCAAGCACTTAAATTACCTATTCCTAAGCACTATCCGCTAAAAACAGTTGTCCTCGGTCAAGATATATGTAGTGTCAACCAAGATTTTTATACTGGTTATCAAATCACTCAGCAGCAAGCAGTTTTAGTACGGCCAGATGGACATATTGCTTGGATAAGTTAAGATAGATCCACAAAAATCTCTTTGGTTCTACCTTTTTTCTTTTACAGCTCTTTACTTTTATTGACCATCTATTTTATTATATCGCCTGAGCATTTATTTTATAAGGATATATCATGTATAAGAAATTAGCTCCATGGATCGGATTGTCTCTTCTGACTTACGCTGGCTTATCTCAAGCTAACGTATTGCAATACTTTGGCTTTCAATCTGATAATCCCGCGAGTTTACAATTTATACAGGGCAATGAATTAATCGTCGGCGGTTCTGCTGTTTTTCCACATGTAGAGCGAGACGGAACTTTCTTTGGGCAAACGGGCTCTGCTGATATGGATAATGATACTCAATTTGCTTTCCCTGAATTTCGCTATGCACATCGTTTTTCACCTAAATTAGTCCTTGGTTTAGATGTCAGCGAACCTATATTAGGCATGTATCCGTGGAAAGCTGATGATTTTGCAGCTGCTGGTGGTTATGGTGTTAATGTTGATTCTCTCAGTTTCGTCCCTAAAATTAGCTATGCCATCACCGATAGCTTTACTTTAGGCGCAGGCTTTGCTGCAACACACATTAGTTTTGATAATGCTTTTGCACCAGCAGGCCCATCACCTTATTACTTACAAAATACGATGGATGGTTGGGGATATAGTTTTCAAGCCGGCGCTATGTATAAAATCAATCCACAAACCTTCATCGATTTCACTTATTTATCGCCTATTAAAGCAGATGTAGGTGGCGATAGTACTTTTGGCCCGAATCACTCCGATAATTTAGAAACTAATAATTGGCTATGGTTACCCAATACCTATGAATTGCGTTTAACTCGCTTCATGACGCAAAAATGGTTAGCTGTAGCGGAAGTAGATTATTCTACTTGGAGCGATGAAGATGATTTGATACTGAAAAATACGGCTGCAGGACCCGCTCCCTTTGTGACACCTATAGATGGATTCTGGGATAATACGTGGCGTTTTGCTTTATTTAACCGTTATCAACTGACAGAAAAATTTGCGCCATTTTTAAGTGTGTCTTATGAAACAACGCCGCAAAGTGATAGTGATAAATTGTATACTATATATCCCACAGGGGATCTGATCCTTGCGGCATTAGGCGGCGATTATCAAGTCACTAAAGAATTGAAAGTTACTGGTTTTGCCGGTTCTTCTTTCTGGCCTAAAGATCGGATTGCGGGTATACCGAATGGCACGAGTTTTAACCCAGCAGCAACTACTTCTGTAGACAATACCGGTAATTATTTCTTTGTCGGCGGTAACCTTACTTACGATTGGGCATAATTAAGTCATTTTTACCTAAGACGCAGCTTGTCATCCTGAGCGTAGCGAAAGGTCTCGGCGGTAGCCCAACGAGATCCGTAGCTCAGCTCAGGATGACAGCATAAAAGCAAAGCACGAAGAATACTCGCATTTTATTGTTAATCCAGCTACAATTTACCCCACTACTACTATTTAAATGAGCAATTCTTATGGATTTCGAATTAAGCGCAGAGCAATTAGCTATGCAACAAACAGTGTCTGATTTTATGCAAGAACAAATGATGCCGCATGCAGCCCATTGGGATGAAAAAGAGATTTTTCCTCAAGAGGTATTGCGTCATGCCGCACAATTAGGATTAGCTGGTATTTGTGTTCAAGAAGACATGGGTGGTAGCGCTTTATCACGATTAGATTATGCACTCATTTTTGAAATCTTATCCAAAGCGTGTCCTTCCACGGCAGCCTATTTATCAATCCACAATATGGTCACTACCTTAATTGATCGCTTTGCCTCAAAAGAACAACGACAACGATTTGTTCCTAAATTAACGACGATGGAATCTTTTGCCAGTTATTGTTTAACCGAGCCCTCTACCGGCTCTGATGCCGCCAATTTAAAAACCACAGCTGTACGCGATGGGGATCACTATATTGTCAATGGCAGCAAAGCTTTTATTTCTGGCGCGGGTTATAGTGATATTTATGCTTGCATGGTGCGTACTGGAAAAGAAGGCGCTAAAGGCATCAGTTGTTTACTTATCGAAAAAGATACACCCGGATTTTCTATCGGCAAAAAAGAAGTAAAGCTTGGCTGGCATAGCCAACCCACTGCGATGTTATTTTTCGAAGATTGCCGTGTTCCGGTAGCCAATCGCATTGGTGAAGAAGGGCAAGGTTTTAATATTGCTTTATCCGCGCTAGACAGTGGCCGTATTGGTATTGCCGCGTGTTCTTTAGGCGGAGCAACACAAGCGCTGGAACTTGCAAAACAATATACCTGTGAACGCGAGCAATTTAAACAACACTTAAATCAGTTTCAAACCATACAATTTCGTTTAGCAGATATGGCTACGCAATTAGAAGCTGCGCGTCTCATGACATATCGCGCGGCGGCAGCATTAGATACTCAAGATGAAAAAGCACCTCTCTATGTCGCCATGGCTAAACAATTTGCCACCGATATGGGATTTACGCTGTGTAACGATGCGTTGCAATTGTTTGGTGGTTATGGTTATTTACGCGATTATCCCATAGAACGGTATTTACGTGATTTACGCGTACATCAAATATTAGAAGGCACGAATGAAATTATGCGTGTGATTATTGCGAAGCGGTTATTTTCGTAAGATGTAAGATTTTTGTATTATCGTATGTTGTCATCCCCGCGCACGCGGGGATCCAAGAATAACCTACGTATTGTGCTAGATTCACTGGATCCCCGCGTGCGCGGGGATGACAGTTCAAAGATACGATAAATTAATTTCGCATCTTGAAGTACATTGGGTATATAACAAAGAATTTATAAAAAAACAGGAGTCTACTATGCAAACTTTATTAACCGAATTAGATAATGACGGTATTTTAACGATTACATTAAATCGTCCCGATAAATTAAATGCATTGAGTGCAGAGTTGTTAGATGAATTACAACACACTTTGCAACAGGCAAAACAAGACGCACAAACGTATAGTATTTTAATCACCGGTCAAGGGAAAGCTTTTTGTGCTGGCGCTGATATTCGTCGCTTGGCTGAATTAGATGCCAACAGTGGTTATCAATTCGCACGCGCCGGACAAGATGTATTTAGACAATTAGAAACATTGGGCAAACCTTCTTTAGCGGCTGTTAATGGTTTTTGTTTTGGCGGCGGTTGTGAATTGGCAATGGCATGTCACTTTAGGGTTGCCAGTGAAAATGCC
>CBFGYT010000153.1:0-4380 GCA_965653065.1 uncultured bacterium
AAATGGCACGATCACCGTTAACAACATTGGCACAACCAGTCTACAAGGCGATAAAAACTTCGCTTTAGTGTTGGAAAAAATGGGAGCGAAAGTTAAATATAGCGAGACAATGATTACGGTCGCTGCCGCTGACACACTGCAAGCCCTTACCATCAATATGGAAGATATGCCCGATAGTGCGATGACTTTAGCGGTGCTCTGTTTATTTGCCACGGGAGTGAGCTGTATTCAAGGCATTTCCACATGGAAGTTAAAGGAAACAGATCGTTTGCAAGCAATGCAAACGGAATTAACTAAGCTGGGCGCCAAGGTAGAGATAACCGCAGATAGTATTACCATTATTCCGCCGGATAAAATCAACAGCGGTGTTGCCATAGATACTTATGATGATCATCGCATGGCGATGTCGTTTTCATTAGTGGCAGCGGCCGGCGTGGAAATTACTATCAATGATTACCGCTGTGTTGAAAAGACCTTTGCTAATTATTTTGAGGTGTTTTCTAGGGTCTGTTGACATTTGATTTGTCGAAACGAAAAATGAGGGGAGCTAGGGAAAATGCGTCTAAATTCGAGGCGAATAGTCAGCGCTATTTAACGAGAATTTGGACGCATTTGCACAGCTTCTACTCATTTTGCAGTCGGCAAATCAAATGTCAACAGGCCCTAATGTGTGTTATTGAAGCAGCTGCGATTAACGCAGCTGCAAGGAAGAACTATAAATAAGATTATGCAGCACTCGAAGTCATTGTGATGGACTTTGCCGGCGTAGAAGAAATAGCTTCAGTTGATTGTTGCTTTTTCGGCGATATTTCTTTTACTACTTCTACTATTTTTTTGAAGAGGCCGAGATAAGTCACTGAGCCGATGTTTGTTCCATCCACTGTCAAATCTTGTGCGATGCCTACTGGCGGCATAGGCTTTTGATTATTGACTAAACCGAAGATAGCAGCCCATCTTTGTTCATTTGAAGACTCTTGAGTGAATGAAACGTTAAATTTATGAGATTGAATTTCGACGTTTTCTTTCACTGTCATAGTGTTTGTTGTAGGAGATAGTCCAAATGTTCGCTGTTTAGCTGTAGTTGCATACGATGGATTGGCGCTGCTGGCTTTATAAGGGACTTCAACATCCTCAATGGTATTGGGTAATATACCATTATTGTTTTGAGCCATTTCTTTTAATCGTTGATATTGAGCACTCAGTTCTTGAAATTCGGCAGTTGCCGTTGGCGATGTATTATGATCTGGATGAACCTTCCTTGCCATTTCTCGATAAGCGCGCTCTATCTCTTTTTCTGTTGAGCCAGGTAGCATTGTAAATTTCACTATAACCTCCATTTTTAGTTTAAATTGATTAGTTCTATGGCTATGCGCCAAAGAGGCTAAGATATTAGGTTTGCTAACAAAAGTCAATAGTCAATGAATTCGCTCTATATTTAATCAAACTCAATAGAAACTGAGAATTAATAGAGCGAAAGAAGTGATTTTAACTAGAGGCTAATCAATGCTTGTCACAGCTGAGCTAAAAATGGACAGTTTTGTTGATATTCCCCATCTTTTCCTGTATAATACAGCTCAAGTTGAGCGCCTTACTATTTCCATAAACTCTGCCTAATAAGCACTGATTTTGGACATAATGCTGTTGACGTGAATTGACATCAAGCGAGGGTTTCTCCAAACCTAACTGGCGCAAAAACAGTGAGTAAAGTTTAATAATGTAGGACCCACCTCATCAGGTTAGGTGTGACAATGAGGTTGTATAAAGTAGAGAGGAGAAGAAAATGACGGTTGTTGCCAATAAAAGATCCCTAATGTCCCTATATTCGGAGCCAACCGATCTGCAGTCACATTGTGTGCGTATCGTTATCGCTGAGAAAGCGTTAACCGTCGATATTATCGATCTTAAATTTGAAGATCGCACTGAAGAATTATTAAGCTTAAACCCCTACCAATCCGTGCCCACTTTAGTAGACAAAAACTTAGTGCTCTATCAATTGAATATCATTTTAGAGTATTTAGATGAACGCTTTCCACATCCGCCATTAATGCCAGTGTACCCTGTGGCGCGTGCCGAAACACGCTTACGTTTATCGCGTATTGAAAAAGATTTATTTGGACTATACCATCAAATTATGACGGCCAAAGAAGAGGCTTATCGTCAATTAGCACGCCAACAATTGCGCGATTCTTTGATTACCATTGCGCCTGCATTTAAAAGCAAGCCTTATTTTTTAAGCGATGATTTAACCTTAGTGGATTGCTGTTTATCTGCTTTATTATGGCGCTTAAACTATGCCGGGATTGAATTACCCAATCATGCGCGCGCTATCGACGAATATGCACGCCGTATGTTTGATCGTGAAACTTTCTATACCAGTTTAAGCAGCGCTGAACATGAGATGTTAGTTTAAAGGAGTTAAACGCACACTATGCCTACTTCAACCAAACCGTATCTGGCCCGAGCATTATACGATTGGATGCTAGATAACGAATTAACCCCCTTTGTGTCATTAGATACGACGATATCGGGCGTGAAAGTGCCATTGCAATATGTCAAAGATGGGCAAATTATCTTAAATATTTCACCCACAGCCACTCAAGATTTACGCATTAGCAATCAAAAACTGTCTTTTATGGCGAGTTTTTCAGGCATTGTTTATAGTATCGATGCGCCGATACGCGCTTTAACTATGATTTATGCCAAAGAAACCGGACAAGGCATGGCATTTGAAGCTGGGGTCAATGAAGTCTATGAAGGGGAAGGTGGTGATGATGGCAGCAAAGGCGGTGGCCCTACTAAACCTCCTTTAAGCAAAGGTGGCAACGGGAAAAAACCTACATTAAAAGTTGTTAAATAGTGGTCAAAATAGCGATAAATACCCTATTTTGTGTTATACTTAAAAGTGGTGCCTAAAATTTGGGCACAATAGACAGAGAGATGAGGTAAAATAAGATGACTAGTAAAGCCTTACAAATCAAAGAGATGGCATTGCCGGTAGGCAGTTTAGACGCTTATATTCAGCGCGCGTACGCGATTAATCTGTTAACCGAGCAAGAAGAACAAGAATTAGCGATACGTTTTTATGAACAAGGCGACCTGGAAGCCGCGCGTCAATTGGTGGTAGCGCATTTACGCTTTGTAGTGCGCGTTGCCAGCGGTTATTTAGGCTATGGTCTTCCTTTGAGTGATTTAATTCAAGAAGGCAATATAGGCTTAATGAAAGCAGTAAAACGCTTTAATCCCAATGTGGGAGTGCGTTTGGTCTCGTTCGCCATTCACTGGATTAAAGCTGAAATTCACGAATTTATTATTCGCAATTGGCGTATTGTCAAAATTGCCACGACCAAAGCGCAACGCAAATTATTTTTTAATTTACGCAATGCCAAAAAAGAAATTGGCACTTCTTTTACTGCCGATGAAGTCAATACATTAGCTCAAGAATTAAATGTATCGCATAAAGACGTGCGGGAAATGGAAGCGCGTATGTATGCACATGATATGGCGTTTGATGCGCATGATGATGACGATGAAGATTCTATTGTTGCGCCGGCGCATTATCTGGAAGATATGCGATTTGCACCCAGTCAACAAGTTGAAAACAGTGATGAAGAAGACAATAGTCGACAAACATTGTATGCTGCTTTAGACAATTTAGATGAACGCAGCCGAGACATTGTTGCAGCGCGCTGGTTAGTTGATAAGAAAGCGACGTTAGAAGAGTTGGCCGAGCGCTATCAAATTTCTGCTGAACGTGTGCGCCAAATCGAAAAAGTAGCGATGCAAAAAATCAAACAGCAAATGCAAACGCAAGTGGCTTAATGTTTTTATTTTAGAAAAATCGAGACTTTGTTTTATCTTGAAATGTGAGTTTTAATACGGAACATGAAAGTATCTATGTGCTGTCATCCCCGCGCACGCGGGGATCCAGTGACAGTAGCACAAATTGTAGGTTATTCCTGGATCCCCGCGTGCGCGGGGATGACAATGTACAACAATACTAATCTATGTTCGCATTTCGAAGAGAAATGAATATATACAATAAATGCATAAACCTTTGGCGGATAGGAACCCTACATGAAAAAAGTCATTTATATTATTAGCTTAATGTGCCTCGTAATCACCCCCGCCTGGGCATTGTTTTGCACGACAGCGAGTGGTAATAATGGTTGGATTGAAGAAGGCATGTCGCAAGACGATGTGATCACGGCGTGTGGTCAGCCCGATCAACAAACTCAAGATCAGAATTCCAGTAAACAATTACAAACGACGCAGTATTGGACATATCAACAACAAACGGTAGAAGATACGTCTGAAGGCAATGCTATCAATATGGCGACATCGCCCAATATATTAGTCGTTGAAATTAGAAATAATCAAATT
>CBFGYT010000154.1:0-4366 GCA_965653065.1 uncultured bacterium
CCTGAGAAGTATGCTGAAACTTGTCAACGAATTACGTGACCCTTACAATTGCGAGGAGCGCAGCTTTGCGACAATCCAGGAATAGCCCACAGATCTGCGGATTATTCACTGGCCCCCCGCGTGCGCGGGGATGACGGCACGTGGATACGATAATGCTACTTCGCATCTTGAAGTGTTTGTAGCCATCCTCCATTTGCATTCTCTATTATACGACTTAATTGCAATAAAAACCCATCTATTTTCAGTCCTATCGCCAAAAATCAACAAATACTACTACTTTGAAGTTACCTATCATTTTGTGCTATTCTCAGCAGAATTAAAACTTTCAGAGGTCTCATCATGGGTAAACGTATTCTTCTTTTTATAGTAACCAACTTGGCGGTTATGCTGGTGGCTTCTTTTATTTTGAATATCTTTCATGTGGCGCCTTATTTAAGCCAACACGGTATCAATTATAAAGCGTTGCTCATTTTCGCCAGTATTTTTGGCTTTACCGGCTCTTTTATTTCTTTATTGCTGTCTAAAACGATGGCCATTCACGGCATGGGCGTTAAAATCATTCAATCGCCTAGCAATAGCTACGAAAGCCAATTGTTTGCCACCGTACAAAGTTTAGCGCAGCGCGTGAATATCAATACGCCAGAAATTGGTATTTACGATAGCCCCGAGCCGAATGCGTTTGCCACTGGCTGGAATAAGAATAAATCGCTAGTCGCTGTTTCGACCGGCTTATTACGCAATATGAATCAACAAGAATTAACGGGCGTCTTAGGGCATGAGCTATCGCACATTGCCAATGGCGATATGGTCACCATGACTTTATTACAAGGCGTGTTAAATACTTTCGTGATTTTCTTCGCACGCATTGTTGCCTTTGCGGTAGAACAATTTTTAAGTAGAAATGAAGAAGGCAATGGCGGCTTTAGTTATTTAACCTATTGGGTTGTTAGCATGGTATTTGAATTGATTTTCGGTATTCTAGCCAGCATGATAGTCTTGGCTTTCTCACGTTGGCGTGAATTCAGAGCCGATGCCGGCTCTGCGCGCTTAGTCAATAAAAGCAGTATGATAGCTGCCTTGCGACGATTACAAGAATTAACTAACCAAGCGCCAGAAGACAAACGCATGCCTTCTATCGCTGCTTTTAAGATATCGCATCAAAGTCATTTAGGGCGATTGTTTGCCAGCCTTCCTTCTTTAGAGGCCAGAATTGCAGCTTTGGAAAAAATGTAAAAACTTTTCATTCGACGAGCGCACCGTGATTTGGAATAGAATGGCATTATATGTGCTAAAGAAAGGTCAACATAAAAATGCCGACAACCTATTTATTCACGAGCAGTTCTATACATTAGCGTTATGATAGTTTTTTTCAAATGAATGAAACTGAATGCTAATGTCGCCCGTGCCTATTTCTGCGGCGTCTATGGTGAGGCTGTCTCTCTGCACTTACTGATTCTTCTGGTACTGGGCTTGCTGTTAACTTAGGCGCCGGTTTTGACCAAAAGTTTTGTAGACATCTTACTCCATAATAACCTACACCTGCTATTACAGCGACCGATGCGGCAACAACAAAAGGATTGATTGTATTATCTTGCCTAGTTTCTTCCGATGAGGGCGTTTTAGAAGACTCTATTCCAAGAAGTTTGGAACCTTCCAACAATAGCATTGACACGGGAGCCAACATCTGAGAAAAACCCATAACTATAGCATAAAGAGAAAAGGCTAGTTTTTGTTGGTCTTTTTCATGTTTTTTAAGATATTGAGTAAGCTTTCTATCATCGACTCGGCGAGGATAACGTAATACGCTGTCAATTTCTTCTGATAATTGAGGATCGATCTCCGTTGCACGCTTAAATTGTTGCACCTTAGCAACATCTGTTTCATGCTGTGTAAAATCCTCAAAATGCCTTGCATTAAGCCTATCATATAAAACAAGAGATCTACCCATCTCTACGGTATGCGCTTCTTTTTCTGCAATTGCCCAGTAATTGGGATCTTGCCGCATCCGCTGCCCATAATAAGCTAAATAGTACTCTCTTGTATTAAAGGCTGCTGTTGTTTGTGTATCTTTTAACATTGCATATAATTGAGATAATAGCGCCGGCCATTCTCGCGAGCCAAAGTGTCCGGAAAAATAACAATATCCATCCCCCACTTCTCCCTGATAGTGTGTTATTTCAATTTGACCTTGGTCCATAGTGATTGTGCTAGTCTCTCCCGCATTAAGTTCGTTTAGAATTACTCTATGACTCTCTTCACAATTATGTTTTGTTCTTGCGAATTGCATAGCAAACTCTCTAGGCTTATAGTTGGCTGCGATATCTTCTAACACTTTCGATAATACTGGAAATTCCTTTGTAAATTGTTCTTGATCAACTAAATAATTGTAGGTTGAAGCAATAATAGTATGCTCTGCCTCAGCAAGATAAGTCTCTACTTCTTTATAACCATAATCATTCATAGGATAGACAGGTAATAGTAGTTCCCCAGGATCACCTACATAACTGGTTGGATCATGATTTGGCGCATGTAATACAGTTAGAAATGCATGCATGCTCTCATGTGACATCACTTGAATTAATTGATTTAGATGTGTTGAATAGCTTGGGTGATTAACGAAAACAATTATCTTATTATACCTTCCTGAATATTCAGCCAAATGAGTCGGGGACTGTCTTGCATCGATTTCTATTGAGAAGTCTTTACTAGCTAACACATAGTCTATATAAAACGTGTGTATTGGGCTCTGCTCTCTTGCTCCGGCAATAACGCTCTCTAATAGCGAAATATCTTCTTTAGAATTGGAATTGATTATTCTGACTGTATGCCCCATTACGACTCCCCACACTATAAATTATTGATTTTACTTTAAAAAAAGACAATTTCATTCTTGTGTTATTTACTGTTTTTTTTCGATGCGCGTCTTTTTTGTGAGGAAATATTATACTGAGTTATCTTTATCGTGTCTAGAAGCGTTCTATTTAGTGTTAGATATCTTTACCGACTACCGAAATCAAATACTTGGCCTCGGTCTACAAAACCTTTAAAACCATCGGCTTTGGCATCGGGGAGATCTCCTGGATTATAGTGATACAACCACATCTTATGACGAATTTCTGGCGCAAGCGTCACTAACTCCGTGTAATGAGCGTGTACGCCACTGGCTATTTTGGTCGTTTCACAATCTTGAAAAATGATATCTGCCCAAGAATAAAAATCACAAATTTGCGTAGGCGCAAATTGTGTATCTGTGGTAATAAACACTTTAGTGCCATTGGCATTAAAAATCAAACCAAAGCTAGGTAAAATTCTAAAGCCACTCATCACATGAACGGTTTGTACCGTTTGTAAGGTGAATTTATTCCACATGAATTCTTCATTGTCATTGATCAAATGCACTTTAAAATAAGTAGTAAGATCGGCAATACTGCCTTGTAGCGATGTCATACCGCCAGATAATACTTTATTCCACAAAGGGGCGCGTAAAGAATGGTGAATATATAAATTAGGACGGTTACACGTAGGATCGAAATAAGAAGTAAACCCTAACCATTCTAAGCCACCGGCATGATCAGCATGCAAGTGACTAATATAAACATCTTGAATGTCTTTATAAGAATAGCCTAATTCAGCTAATGATAACCTTGCATCAGAGCCGCAATCTATTAGTAATTTAGCATCATTGTCATCTACCAATAACATGTTGGAATGATAGTTTCCTGTGTTAATGGTAAACGCAGAGCCTGAACCTAAAAAAATGAGTTTCATATTATACTCAAAACTCCACCAATCAATTTCCTATTAATACTCTTGACAATTTAAACTCAATTGTAATGAGTACTGTGTTATTTCCAAAATCGTTCTTAAAAACAAAGCCTTTAATAAAAAGCATATCCCATTTTTATCATTCTAGCCAGTTTTTAAGACTTTTCTCCTTGCCTCTTCATGCTATCTTCAGAGTAGGATCTGTTAATATTTAAACAGCACCTAGCCTATTAAGAAATCACTAAATAGCTTAAAGGGCACTTCCCACGATTCCACTTCTTCCACTTTAGCGCGTGGCGGTCCTTCCCATAACCATTCTTCTAATAAATCTAAATGCGTGTCTTCTCCGCAAGCAACGACTTCAACTGACCCATCGCCCAAGTTAAAAACACGACCGGTCAGCCCTAACGCCAACGCTTGTTGTTGCGTTGCGCGACGGTAAAATACCCCTTGTACTTTACCACTGACCTTAAAATGCCGACATACTTTACTCATTTTCAATCCATATTTAATTATCAGTTCGCAATAAGAATGGTTATAGTCTAAAATTCTTTATGCATCAAGCCGTAATATGTGCTAACTCCTTACTACTATGTACAAT
>CBFGYT010000155.1:0-4291 GCA_965653065.1 uncultured bacterium
ATCATGAGAATCTTTTTGCGAGTGTTGTATATTATCGTAGATTAAGCACTGGCTTTTTTCTGAAGCAAATTGTTTAAAAAATTGATGTGCTGCTTTGGCAGAAATGACATGATCTGCCGTAGAAAAACTCATCAAGATATCGGTCGATAAAGGGGCATGATGTTTTAATCGGTGCTGTACATCTTGCTCTAAACGGTAGACTTCGGCAATTGAATTAGTGGCGAAAGAACGATATTTAGTATAATTACTTTCTACACGCTTTTTGAACCAAGGCATAAAATAGCTAATAACAGGTGCGAGAGGAGCCGCAATATTATTAATTTTAATCGGTGGAGCGAGTGTAATAATACCCTCTAATCGAACATGTGGATGAGTCAGATGATAATCAATACAAAGCGATCCACCCGTAGAAAAACCACATAAGTAGATTGAATCATAAATCTGCGTAAGATGATTCATGGCAAATAAAATAGCGTCTCGCCAAGCGTCTCTATGAATTGTCAGAAGATCGCCAGGTACCGTGCCATGTCCGGGCAGCAATACGCTATAGACAGAGAAATGCTCTTTATAAAAAAGATGCCCTACATCGCGCATGCTAAAAGGAGAATCAAATAAGCCATGCACTAATAACACAGCGCGCTTTTTTGTCGCTAAAGTATTATCTGTTAACCAAATAAAAGGGCAGTTGGCTTCAATAATCTTCTCAGGATAATCTGTATGTAAATCTAATCGTGCTAAGTGAATTTTTCTGTGGCTATGCTCAACATAGTCTGCAAAATCAGTGCCGGTAAAATCAAATTGGCTATTATGCCCAGAAGGAATATAATGCTTTGGATTAAGCTTGCTTTTTTTCACGAGTATTACTCCTGAGGCTGAAACGATTTAGCGAGTTGCACGTATTTTTGATGTAATTGGAGAACTTGAGAAGTTAATGCGGATAAGTCATTATCATTGTCAATAATATCATCTGCATGTTGTAGACGTTTGTGTCGATCTACTTGAGCTTTTAATATATTTTTGATCATATCATTCGTTAATTGATCTCGTTGTTTTAACCGTTCTATTTGTGTTTCGAGAGAAACATCAATGACCAAGATGCGATTTAACTCCGGGTGAGGCAGCGTTTCTACCAAAAGAGGAATGATTTGTAGGCAATAAACGGAATGCGCAAGTGCTGTTTTATCCATCATGGCTTGACGGATCAGCGGATGTAATAATTGCTCTAGCCATAACCGTTTATTGATATCATTAAAAATAATTTTTTGTAATTTTTTACGATCAATATGGTGCTGTGCATCTAAAATAGAGGGACCAAAGTAAGAGAGAATAGCATCATACGCAATTTCTCCTGGAAGAATAACTTCCCTAGCGATGATATCAGCATCGATAATCGCAACTTTTTGCTCGGCGAATAAATTGGCGACAGTTGATTTACCGCTGGCAATCCCCCCTGTTAAACCTACGATATAAGTCATGGACCTATCCATTGATAGAAGAATTGCATCCAATGAGGATAAATGATGACGCTAAATGCGGCTAAGCACAGATAAGGGCCAAAAGGAATTGGTTTTTGCATAGAATGACGATTGAGTAATAAGTAAGTGCTTCCTATAATAGCGCCGACAATAGATGCAAACAATAGTATAAAGGGCAGCGGTTGCCAACCAAACCAAGCACCGAATACAGCAAATAATTTATAATCTCCATAACCAATACCATCGCGATGACGCAATAAGCGATACAGTGTTCCTAACAACCATAATGAGCCATAGCCTACGGCAGCACCAAATATAGCGTCTTCTGGTGGAATAAATGAAGCATGCAAACTGAATAATAAACCTAGCCAAGTGAGTGCTAAAGTAATATTATCAGGTAGAATTTGTTCATCCAAGTCAATGAAGGCTAATGCAATTAGACCTAAAGTTAATACTGAAAATCCTAGAGCGGTTATTGTCAAGCCATAAAGACAGAATATCCACACGAGTAATAGCGTAGTGAGTCCTTCTACAACGGGATAACGCCAGCTTATTTTTTCATGGCAATGACTACATTGTCCTTTCTGTAGTATAAAACTAATGAGCGGAATATTTTGCCATGGCATAATGGTATTTTTACAAGAGGGGCAATGAGAAGGTGGCCACCATAAGTTTATTTTCTCTTGCGCTATATCGTGTGTTTCTGCTAAAAAGGTTTGACATTCTTCTTGCCATTGTCGCATCAACATGCGTGGTAAACGATAGATAAGCACATTTAAGAAACTACCAAATACCAAGCCTAAAAAAACAATAATCACCAGCTGTAACCAAAAGTGTTGCATCAATAAAGTATATATATCCATAGTTAATGTATAATGCCTCCCAACTTAAATATGGGTAAGTACATCGCAACAACGAGTCCACCAATGAGCGTTCCTAATACGACCATGATGAGTGGTTCTAACAAAGAACTCAGATTATCTACTGCATTATCTACATCTTCTTCATAAAAGTCGGCCACTTTTGCCAGCATAAATTCAAGTGATCCGGATTCTTCGCCAATCCCGACCATTTGCACGACTAAAGGCGGAAATAGGTGTGTATCACTCATAGCACGATGTATTTTTTGTCCGGCCGAGACATCTTCACGAATTTTTAAGGTGGCTTTTGAAAAAAGAACATTACCGGTAGCACCTGCTACCGTTTGTAATGCATCCACTAAAGGAAGCCCAGCCGCAAATGTAGTCGATAAGGTTCGTGCAAATCGCGCAATGGCTGCTTTTTCTAAAATGGCGCCTAAGATGGGAAGTTTTAAAGAGAATCTATCTAGTTTTTCTTCAAATTTAGGATTTTTCTTATAAGCTTGCACTATAGCATAAATACCGCCAATAGAGCCACCGAGAAACAGCCACCAAAACTTTTTCATAAAGTCAGATAAAGCGATGACCACAAGAGTAGGCGTAGGTAATTCTGCATTAAAGCTTTTAAAAACATCTTTGAAGGTAGGAACAACATAAATTAACAAACCAATCGTAATCAATATAGCAATCCCTATGACCGCAGCAGGATAAGTCAACGCTTTTTTAATTCTCTTTTTTAAGGATTCCGTTTTTTCACTGTAAGTGGCTACGCGATCTAACATTTTATCAAGCGAACCGGATTGTTCACCTGCTTCTAATAAGTTGCACGTCAAGCTACTAAAATACTGTGGATATTTTCGCAATGATTTGGCAAATTGTGTTCCGCTTTCTATATCGGCTTTAATGCTTTGAATTACGGTTTTACCCGTTGGATTCGTTTGTGCTTGCCCTAACATATCGAGGGCTTGAACAATAGGGATCCCTGCATTGATCATGGTGGAAGTTTGTCGCAATATAATAGAAACATCTGCAGCAGATAATTTTTTCCCTTTACCGCCTGAAAATAAACCCTGAGATTTTTTATTGACTGTTTTGATGTTAATGCCTTGACGACGAATTTCTGCTTTTGCCAATATCAAACTGGCGGCAGCAATTTCACCCGTTAATGTTTCTCCTTTTGCGTTCGTTCCATGCCA
Organism: uncultured bacterium; assembly: GCA_965653065.1. Lineage (GTDB taxonomy): Bacteria > Pseudomonadota > Gammaproteobacteria > UBA1113 > UBA1113 > VFKP01. The sequence goes on from CBFGYT010000155.1 coordinate 3,532, forward strand.
GACATAGGTATCAAGCTTGGGTTCTTTAGGCATTTTTTTATTCCTTAGAGTTTAATCTTTAGTGACTCGATTAATTTCTTCTAAACTGGTTACACCATCTAATACACGATTTAATCCCGAACGGCGTAATGTTTGTAGTCCTTCTTTTAGTGCAGTATCTAAAATATCTAATGAACTGCCACCTTCCATAATAACATGGCCTATGGCTTGTGTAATAGGCAGTACTTCATATAAACCAACGCGACCACTATAACCAGAATGACATTGAGAACATCCTTGTATATTAGGGCCAAAGATTTTTGTTTTTTCTGTTATGTCCGCACTGGTGAAACCCATTTCTAATAAACTAGCTTTGGGGATATCTTCTATCACCTTGCATTCTTTACAGAGACGTCGCCCTAGGCGTTGTGCAATAATCAGCGAAACGGTGGTTGCCACATTAAATGCAGGGACGCCCATGTTCAATAAGCGCGTTAGTGTTTCTGCGGCGCTGTTGGTGTGTAAAGTGGATAATACCATGTGACCTGTTTGTGCCGCTTTAATGGCTATTTCTGCGGTTTCTAAATCTCGAATTTCCCCCACCATGATGATATCTGGATCTTGGCGTAAAAAGGCTCTTAATGCGGTAGAAAAATCTAAGCCTGCTTTTAAATTCACATTGACTTGATTAATACCGGGGACATTGATTTCAACTGGATCTTCAATTGTGGAAATATTGACTTCTTCGGTATTGAGAATATCCAGTGCAGTATACAAGGAG
>CBFGYT010000156.1:0-4281 GCA_965653065.1 uncultured bacterium
CTAGCGCGGGAGAGGGGGTAGATCGAGGTGAAATTAGAAATCTGTGCTTAATCCAGGATTAAATGATGTTCAGCACATAACAAGCTAAAGTCTCGCATCTTCAAGTGCGTTTGGTATAAACATTAAAACTACGTGATTCAATCCTGCACTGGAAAATCAAAATAAGTATTGGGATAAGGTTCATTGGCCAAACTAAAATGCCACCATTCTGTTGCTGTAGGCATAAAACCCGCTTTAAGCATTAAGGATTGCAACAATAAGCGATTGGCTTTCACTTCGGTAGATACAGGTCGATAGTTGGGTGCTGCGATGGGGCTTAAACAATCATAGCCCGTACCGAAATCTAAACTATTGTCTGCAAAACGTTGTGCTTTAGGTGCCATACAATTGACTAAAGGCACTTTGGGATCATAAACAGGTATCTGACTATTTACTGGTACGATAGTGAGATCGATAGTGCTGCCACGAGTGTGTCCAGAATAATAAGCGAGATAGCCCTTTTTAAATAGATCTGCTTTATTGACAGTAGGATAAAACTCCGCCTTCATTTTAGTATCATTCTTTTTTGTGGCCCATTTTGCAAACTCTGCTACCGCTGTTTGCGGACGATAACAGTCATAGGCTTTTAAAGTGAGTCCCATAGTTAACAATTGATCTTCCACTGTCTTTAATGCTTGAGCTGCCGATTGCGTTAATAGGCATATTGGCGCTTTATACCCAGCCACTTTCTTACCGATGAAATTGTGGTCTGAATCATAGCGAATATCAGTTTGTATTTGCGGAATGACTTCTTTGACATTGACAAAATCAGCGGGACGATTAGGCTCAATCGTCATATTGGCAAAAACATCTTTTGTCGTGTCAGCAAATAGGGCGCTACTTATAAGAAATAAAGAAACTAAAAAGAGTAGTCTTTCCTTTATATGCATAAACAAGTGCTCCTGATTTATAAGGGTAGATACATTACTTTTTGAGGGTATATTATATGGATATATATTGTCAAACACGGCTAGCAAATTCGCGTAAAAAATGCTAGTCTATCCTAAATATTTTAAACTATTTCACAGGTTTCTATGGCGCACGCTCATCATCATCACCACGATCATAGTCACGCAGTCCCACAAGATAAAGTAAATTTGGCATTCGCTGTGGCGGTAAGTGCTAATTTACTGTTTACGCTTATCGAAGCCAGCTACGCCATTATGGCACATTCCATGGGGTTATTGGCCGATGCCGGACATAACTTAGGCGATGTGTTAGGGCTATTATTGGCCTGGGGCGCTAATTGGTTGATGACTAAGCCTGCCAAAGAACGGTATAGCTATGGATTTAAGCGCAGTAGTATCTTAGCTTCTTTGTTTAATGCTTTTTTATTGGTGGCAACTTCCGCTATTATTGCGTATGAATCAATTGTTAAATTAATTTATCCTAGCCCTGTTCATGAAGTGACGGTGATGGTCGTGGCTATCATTGGTATGGTTGTGAATACTTGTAGCGCTTTATTATTTATGAAACACAATAAACATGACTTAAATCTAAAAGGCGCTTTTCTGCATTTGTTAGCAGATGCACTGTTATCATTTGGGGTACTCGTTTCGGCGGTTATCATTTACTATACCGGCTGGATGCGATTAGATCCTATCATTGGTTTAGTCATCGTCATCGTCATTCTAATCGGTACCTGGGATTTATTACGACAATCTTTAGGGTTATTGCTCGATGCCGTGCCTAAAAATATTTCGCCTAAAAAAGTAGAAGCCTTCTTACAGCAATTGCCAGGAGTGACAACCGTACACGATTTGCATATTTGGGGATTAAGTACGCGAGAGGCTGCCCTGACGGCACATTTGGTGATGCCGAATGCGTCTTTAAGCGATGAAGATTTTAATCGGTTAAATGAACAATTGTTAGAACAATTCGAAATTAATCATGTCACTATTCAAGTAGAAAAAGGGGATAGTATGCCGGCGTGTTCACAAGATGGAACGTGTTGAAGTGTTTCTGATATATGTCAAACGTACTTTAAAATATGAATATAAGTTATGGTAGTTGGACTTCGTCATTGCGAGGAGCGCAGCTTTGTTGCAATCCAGTGAATAATCCACAGATCTGTGGATTATTCACTGGATTGCTTCGCAAGCTCGCAATGACGACTTTCATATTCCGTGTTAAATCATATATTTTGCAGTGAAATCGGCACATACAAAAATAAGGAACATGAATGTTGAAACCACAAAGTAGTTTTTCAAAAGCACAACTATTAATTACAACAATACAAAAGCTGTCTATGGCTAAAAGCCATGAAGCCATTCGTGATATTGTTAAACAAGCAGCTAGAGAATTAGTTGGATCGGATGGGGCTACTTTTGTCTTGCGTGACAAAGATCACTGCTATTATGTAGATGAAGATGCCATTGCGCCTTTGTGGAAAGGGCAACGCTTTCCTATGAGAATATGTATTAGCGGGTGGGTTATGTCGCACAAAAAATCTGTGGTGATCCCGGATATTTATTTAGATGAGCGGATCCCTACAGCCGCGTATCAACCTACATTTGTGAAGAGTCTGGTCATGGTGCCCATTCGTGCGATGCAACCGATAGGCGCTATTGGCAATTATTGGCAAACGTATCATGAGCCGACTGCAGAAGAAGTGCAACTATTAGAAGCACTAGCGGATAGTACGTCTATCGCCATGGAAAATGTCAATGTCTATTTAGACTTAGAGAATCGTATTCAAGAAAGAACGCATGAATTAGAGTTGATTAACAAAGAATTAGAAGCTTTTAGCTATTCTGTGTCGCATGATTTAAAAACACCATTGCGTGCGATTAATGGCTATGCTTCTTTGCTGCTAGAAAGTGAAGTACTGAATTCAGATGAAGAAAGTAAAGAGCTAGTAAATAGAGTTTTAAAAAATACGGATAAAATGAATGGTCTTATCAAAGACTTATTAAATTTATCTCATGTCAATCAAGTCGAGTTAAACTACACTACCGTTAACGTGACCAGGTTATGCGAAACCATTTTAAAAGAGTTTTCTAGTAATAATCCGTCACAAAAAATAGTTTTCCAGATAGATGATGCAATCACTATTTATGGTGATGAAAGGTTATTAAGAATTTTATTTCAAAATTTATTATCGAATGCGTGGAAGTTTTTGAGTAAAACAAAGGATCCTTTAATACAAGTCAAGAAAGAAGAAACTGAGCATAAGGATAGAGTGCTGGTGATAGACAATGGCGTTGGTTTTGATATGCAATATGCAACACATTTATTCGAACCTTTTAAACGGTTACACGCGGAAAGAGATTTTCCTGGAACGGGCATTGGATTGGCTATTGTGAAACGTATTATGAATCGTCATCATGGCGAGGTGAGTGTGAGTGCTGCACCAAATCAAGGAGCTAGTTTTGTCGTGGAGTTTGCTAAAGAGAGAGTGTAGATATTAATGGGGTCTATCTCTATTTCACTTCGAAATATGAGATTATGTTATGATAGTTAGTATCCGTCATTGCGAGGAGCGCAGCGACGTGGCAATCCAGGAGTAGCCCACAATTCTGCGATTTATTCGCTGGATTGCAACAAAGCGCTCGCAATGACGATATTGAAGCTTTGAGTTAAATTCGCATTTCCAAGAGAAGTAACTATCATCTCAAAATACTCATTAAGCCTTAGCAATATAAACCCACGCAGCCAATCCAGAATTCAGCGTCACTTGTACACGCTTATAATCATCCGATTCATAGCTATCGGCTTGCTGCAGATCTTGCTCGGTGACAGCAAATACATAACCAAATACGTGCTGTTCATGATTGCCAGTAAAACGTATGATAGGATGAGCTTCTTCACCACTTAAAGCAATAATATCAGGATCTTGCATAGTAACCGTAGACAATTCATACCCGGCGATGGAGTCGACTTGACCATTTAATTTGCGGCCAAAGTGCGCTTGTTGCACGGCTTCACTTTGCAAAGTGCCATAAGAAAATAAATGCTGAGATTGAGTGTTGGTCATGATGCTATTACTCCTCAAGTGTGAAAAATCCCCACAATAATACCACAAAATCAACAGTAAATAAAGAAATCAAAAATAAGCGATAAATTTTAGCATCTTCACCCTTTCGTCGAGGCATTTAATTTGCGTCTTATCAATGAAGGTTGGGGTTGGGTTTGGGGTGCTGGCTGAAAAAGAGTTACGGTACTTATTACCGGGAGCTCTCCTGAACAAGAACTTGCAGCTGAAGAAGAACTTGCAGCTGAAGAAGAACTTGCAGCTGAAGA
>CBFGYT010000157.1:0-4265 GCA_965653065.1 uncultured bacterium
AAACTCCTTGCGCGGGAGAGGGGGTAGATCTCGCTTATCTCGCGGTTCGACTTTAAGATTCACATATATATCCATCTAAATCGTAATAAGGAGCGCAACATGCTATACGGTATCATCATCGCCATCGTCGCTATTTTTCTATTTTCTATGTTTAATGTTTTATTAGAATACGAACGTGGCGTTATCTTTATGTTAGGCCGTTTTTGGAAAGTAAAAGGGCCGGGTCTTATTATCATTATTCCCGTTTTTCAAAAAATGGTAAAAATAGGTTTACGCACCGTGGTCATGGATGTCCCCAGCCAAGATGTCATTTCTCGCGATAACGTATCGGTTAAAGTCAACGCCGTGGTATATTTCCGTGTGATTGAACCTGATAAAGCTTTAATTCAAGTTGAAAATTATTTTGAAGCCATCAGTCAATTAGCGCAAACCACATTGCGTTCGGTATTAGGCCAACATGAGTTAGATCAAATGTTAGCCGAGCGCGATAAATTGAATGCTGATATTCAAAAGATCTTAGATGAACAAACCAACGCTTGGGGTATTAAAGTCGCTAATGTAGAAATTAAACACGTAGACTTAGATGAAAGTATGATCCGTGCTATTGCAAAACAAGCTGAAGCAGAGCGTGAGCGCCGCGCTAAAGTGATTCATGCGGAAGGGGAATTTCAAGCATCTGCGCAATTATCGCAAGCAGCACAAGTTTTGTCGGCACAACCGCAAGCCATTCAATTACGCTACTTACAAACTTTATCGGATATCGGACAAAATAATAGTACGACCATTGTATTTCCGGTGCCATTAGAAATTTTAAAATCGTTTGAAGCTATGGCGGCTAAGGCTAAAAGTAGTTAGTATTATTGTGAACTGTCGTCCTCACACAGGCGAGGATCCAGAAATTGAAGAAACGAATGTATACTCACAGCAGTTGGCTTTTAGGTTAGGCGGCAAGCTCTCGAGCATCAGGAGTGTAGTACTCTACATGACTGATGCGAGATGGGCGCAGCCAACAACACCTAAAAGTCAAATGCGAAGAGTATAGAGATTACAAATGCTCTCTCGTAGAAGCAAATGTAATCTGTGGCCAACGTTCTATCGTTAACGACAAATTCACTGAAGACGGCGCTAAATACGTTAAATTATCCGCGCCATCTAACGCCAAATTGGCATGCGCTTTTTCTTGAAATTGTTGTAATATTTTTTCATCATCACAACGGATCCATCTTGCAGTATGAACGGTGATCGCTTCATAAATACAATCGACATTATATTCATACTTTAATCGATACGCGACCACATCAAATTGCAACACACCCACAGCGCCTAAGATTAAATCGTTGCTGTATAATGGTCTAAATACTTGTGTTGCGCCTTCTTCTGATAATTGAATTAATCCTTTTTGCAATGCTTTCATTTTAAGCGGATCTTTCAAACGGACTCGTTTAAATAATTCTGGCGCAAAATAAGGAATTCCCGTAAATTGTATTTTCTCACCTACGGTAAACGTATCGCCGATCTGAATCGTGCCATGATTATAAATACCAATGATATCGCCGGCATAAGCACTTTCTGTTTGACTACGCTCACCCGCCATAAAGGTTAGCGCATTGCGTAACGCCACACTTTTATCGGTACGTACTTGATAAACTTTCATACCGTTTTCATATTGACCGGAACAAATGCGTAAAAATGCAATGCGATCGCGATGTTGTGGATCCATATTGGCTTGGATCTTAAAGACAAATCCAGAAAAGTTTCCTTCATCGGCTAAAACTTGTCTTGTTTTCGTGTCACGAAATTGCGGTGCCGGTGCCCATTCACTAAATGCATCTAATAATTGTTGAATACCAAAATTATTGATCCCCGAGCCAAAGAAGACGGGCGTTTGCTCGCCACGCAAATAAGCTTCTTTATCAAAAGTGTGGCTTGCTCCTTGTACTAATTCCATTTCTTCACGAAACCGCGCCGCATCGATTTCGCCATTAGCCTCTTCTAATGCGTGATTGTGTAAACCAGAAATCACTTCCATTTCTTGGATACGATCGCCTTTGGTGCTTTGATACAAATAAATTTTATCTTCTAAAATATGATAAATGCCACGAAAAGCGCGTCCCATCCCTATCGGCCAGGTAATAGGCGCACATTGAATTTGTAAGGTTTGTTCAATTTCATCTAATAAAGCAATTGGCTCTAAACACTCGCGATCTAATTTATTAATAAAAGTAAAAATAGGGGTTTGTCGTAAGCGGCATATCTCTAATAACTTAATGGTACGTTCTTCCACCCCTTTGGCACCATCGATCACCATTAACGCTGAATCCACTGCAGTCAATGTGCGATAGGTATCTTCAGAGAAATCCTCGTGACCAGGCGTATCTAATAAATTAATAATGCTGTCTCGATAGGGAAATTGCATCACAGAAGAAGTCACAGAAATACCGCGCTCTTGCTCTAGCTTCATCCAATCGGACGTGGCGTGACGGGCTGCTTTTCGACCTTTGACTGTCCCTGCCAATTGAATAGCACCCCCAAATAACAATAATTTTTCGGTTAATGTCGTTTTACCGGCATCGGGATGCGAAATGATGGCAAAGGTTTTGCGCTTTTTAATTTCTTGCTGTAATGTCATGGTTTCTGTGTGATCCACAATCCTAATACAAATGCATCTTCAAATTTTCCGCCACCATCATCGTAATATTTTTCTTTCACGCCTATTTGGCTAAAACCAAATTTTTTATACAATGCAAGGCCTGCTTGATTGGACGGTCTAACTTCTAACACCATCCAACCTACACCTTCTTTCATGGTGTCATCAATACTGTGCTGTAATAAAATACCGCCATACCCTTTGCCATGAATAGTCGGATCTAAACGTAAATTCAATAAATGGCATTGATAGAGCGATAACACATAAACAGAATAACCCACGACTTTGTTATCGACTTCTAATACCCAACATTTAAATCCCACATTGATACAATCACGCATGATTTTTTCCGACCAGGGGCCAGGATTGGTTTCAATTTCAATGCGCATGACCGTAGGAATATCTTCTTGTGTCATGGGGCGAATGATTTCATTTTCTTTTAGCATATTCGTTTACTCAATAAATCCTTGCTGACGCATCCAAGCGTCATCGACAAATTTACTCATATAATTACGGATCCCATCCGGGAACAGCACCAAACAACGCGCGCCTTTAGGCAGGCTAGGCGCTACTTGCAAGGCCGCCCATAACGCGCCTCCTGAGGAGCCCCCCGCTAAAATACCTTCTTCACGTATTAAGCGACGCGCCATCAAGAATGAATCTTTGTCGTTTATTTTAACATATTTATCGATTAAAGTGTTATCTAAGACATCGGGGAAGAAATCGTAACCTATACCCTCTACTAAATAAGACTTCACTTCCGTTCCACCCCCTAAAATAGAGCCGTAGGGATCAACCCCTATGACTTGGATCGCCGGATTGTATTCTTTTAAGCGCCGCGCTACACCGGTAATCGTGCCGCCGGTACCAACACCCATCACCACCATCGCTAAATCTTTGCCAAAATCGTCGATAATTTCTTGGGCGGTAAAATGGCTATGTGCATCCGGGTTAGAAGGATTGGCATATTGATCTAAAATATGCGAATTGGGGATCTCTTGTTGCAACCGTTTGGCTAAAGAAATATGACTGTCAGGCGCATCCCACGCCGCTTCCGTAGGCGTGCGATAAATTTTTGCCCCTAAGGCTTCTAGCGTCACTTGCTTTTCGCGACTCATCTTTTCTGGCATGGTAATAATAACGTTATAGCCTTTAACAGCCCCTGCTAAAGCAATACCAATACCCGTGTTACCCGACGTAGGCTCAATTAAGGTATCTCCAGGATGAATTCGCCCTTGTTTTTCCGCATCAATTACCATTTGATAACCAATACGATCTTTCACCGATCCGCCCGGATTAAAGAATTCACATTTACCATAGAGTTCGCATGGAAGCTCACGACCAATACGATTTAATCGTACGATAGGCGTATTGCCTATGGTTTGTAAAATGTCTTCATATAGCATAATGTCACCTCTCTTGTACTAACTTTTGATCGACAATGCGATAGACTTTTTCTAGTCGCTCTGCCAATCGTAAATCGTGTGTCACCATAATTAAACTGGTTTGATATTCTCGATTTAATTCTAAAAATACGTCATACACTTTTTCTGCCGTGTGTTGATCCAAATTCCCCGTAGGCTCATCGGCTAAGACGCACACAGGCTTTCCAACTAAG